>DATISA010000045.1:0-5639 GCA_035469245.1 Gemmatimonadaceae bacterium | reverse complement strand
GTTGAGCACGATGTCGACCGGCCGGCCATCGGGCAGGAACGGCATGTCTTCCTCGGGCACGACTCGGGCAACGATACCCTTGTTGCCGTGACGGCCCGCCATCTTGTCGCCGACCGAGACCTTGCGCTTCTCGGCCAGGTAGACCTTCACGAGCTGAATCACGCCCGGCGGCAATTCGTCGGGCTGCAGAATGCGGTCGATCCGCTCCTCGGCTCGCTCCTCGATCTTGGCCTTCTCCTCGGCGGACGCGTCGATGATCTGCCGCAGCCGCTCGTTCACGCGCTTGTTCTCGACGCGCAGCGTCTTGAGGTCGATCGTCGACAGCCGCATGTCGCGCAGCATCGCGCCGCTCACCTTGGTGCCGGCGGGAATCGCTTCCTCGACCGTGCCCGCCTTGAGCGCGAGCGCGATCGTCTGTCCCTCGAGCGCTTCGATCAGCTCGCCATCGCGCACTTCATTGACGCGCAGCTTCTCGTCGCCCTCGAGCCGCCGGACTTCGCCGATGCGCTCGCCGCGATCCTTTTCGACGACCTGGTCTTCGATGCGCGAGAAGATCTTCACGTCGATGACCACGCCTTCCATCCCGGGCGGCACCTTCAGGGACGAGTCCTTCACGTCCTTTGCTTTTTCACCGAAGATCGCCGTCAGCAGCTTCTCTTCCGGCGACAGCTCGGTCTCGCCCTTTGGCGTGATCTTGCCGACGAGGATGTCGCCCGGCTTGACGTGCGCGCCGATGCGGACGATGCCGCGCTCGTCGAGGTCGACGAGTGCATCCTCGGACACGTTCGGAATTTCGCGCGTGATCTCTTCCTGGCCGCGCTTGGTGTCACGAACGTGCAGTTCGAGCTCTTGAATGTGGATCGACGAATAGACGTCGTCCTTGACCAGCCGCTCCGACAGGACGATGGCGTCCTCGAAGTTGTGGCCGTACCAGGGCATGAACGCGACGGTGACGTTGGAGCCGAGCGCGAGCTGGCCCTGCTCCGTGCCGGCGCCGTCGGCGAGCACGTCGCCCATCTTCACCTTTTGGCCCTGGTGCACGAGCGGCCGCTGGTTGATGGCGGTGTCCTGGTTCGTTCTCCAGTACTTCTTGAGGCGATAGCGGTCGTGCTGCGTGAGGCGGGCCAGCGGACGATCACCGCCGCCTTCTTCGGCCGTGCGCTTCCGCTCGGCCGGGCCGGCGTCGACGATGATCTCGTCGGCCGTCACGCGCGACACCACACCCGCGCGGCGCGCGATCACGACCGCGCCCGAGTCCTTCGCCACCTTCTCCTCGAGTCCCGTGCCGACGAGCGGCGTGCGGGGATTGAGCAACGGCACCGCCTGGCGCTGCATGTTCGAACCCATCAGCGCGCGGTTGGCGTCGTCGTGCTCGAGGAACGGAATCAGGGCCGCGGCGATCGAGACGAGCTGCTCGGGCGCCACGTCCATGTAATCGATGCGATCCTTGGGCACGAGCGGCACGTCGCCGACCTGCCGGCAGAGCACGAGGTCGTCGAGAAATTCGTTGTGTTCACCGAGCCGGGAGCTGGCCTGCGCGATGATCGCATCCTCTTCGCGGTTGGCGTCGAGCCAGGCGATGTCGTCGAGCACCTTGCCGTTCTTCACGATGCGGTACGGCGTCTCGACGAAGCCGAGGTCGTTCACCCGCGCGTAGCAGGCGAGCGACGTGATCAGTCCGATGTTCGGACCTTCCGGCGTCTCGATGGGGCACATGCGCCCGTACTGCGAATAGTGCACGTCTCGCACCTCGAAGCCGGCGCGCTCGCGCGTCAGACCGCCCGGGCCGAGCGCCGAGAGTCGACGCTTGTGCGTCAGTTCGGCGAGCGGGTTGGTCTGATCCATGAACTGCGACAGCTGGCTCGATCCGAAGAACGCCTGGATGACTGCGCTCACGGTTCGCGCGTTCACCAGATCGTCGAGCGAGATCTTTTCCGGATCGGTGTTGATCGACATGCGCTCCTTGACCAGCCGCGCCATGCGCGACAGGCCGACGGAGAACTGGTTCGCGATCAGCTCGCCCACCGACCGAATGCGACGGTTGCCCAGGTGGTCGATGTCGTCGACGTGTCCGCGGCCTTCGTGCAGCTCGACCAGGTACCGGATGATCTCGACGAAATCTTCCTTCGAGAGCACGGTGTAATCGGCCGGCATGGTCATGCCGAGCCGCTGGTTGATTTTGTAGCGGCCGACGCGGCCGAGGTCGTAGCGCTTGGGGCTGAAGAACAGCCGCTCGAGCGCCTGCTTGGCCGTCTGGGCGTCGGGCGCGTCGCCCGGGCGCAGCAGCGCGTAGATCTGCGACAGCGACTCCTTCTCGCTGTGCGTCGGATCCTTGGCCAGCGTGTTCTTGATGAGCGTCGACTCGGCGCGGCCCGACGCCACGAACACGTTCACCTTGTTGATCTCCGCCTTGCGGATCTTCTTGATCAGCGAGTCGGAGAGGAGCTGGCCGGCCTCGGCGATCACTTCACCGTCGCTGTCCACCACGTCGAGTGCCAGACGGCGGCGCTGTTCGCGCTCGCCTCGCTCGATCGCGTCCTGCTCGTCGCGCAGGTCGATGCGCATGTGCGACGCAAAGACCTTGATCGTATCGATGTTCTGCCGGCGGAGGCGGTTGTACACCTCTTCGGTGAGCTCGTCGCCTTCCTTGACGAGCAGCACGTTCTCGGCGCGCTCGCGCTCGGCCTTGGCCTTTTTGGTGCGGGCCTTGGGCGCGTCTTCGGCGGTGGCCTCGCCGGGCAGCGCGATGTCTTCGGCGATGATCGCGCCGATCACTTCGCGAACGTCGGTCCGGCTCTCACGCTTCTTGGTGAGATCCAGGTCGCGGACGGCGAAGAACAGGCGGAGGATGTCCGAGTTGGTCCCGTAGCCGAACGCGCGGAGGAGCGCGGTGGCCGGGAATTTCTTTTTCTTGTCGATGTGGACGTACACGACGTCGTGAATGTCCACCGTGAACTCCACCCACGATCCGCGGAACGGGATGATGCGCGCCGAGATGAGGCGCTGGCCGTTCGGGTGCGTCGCTTCCTCGAACACCACACCCGGGGAGCGGTGGAGCTGGCTGACGATGACGCGTTCGGCGCCGTTGATGACGAAGGTACCGAGCGGCGTGAGGAGCGGCAGCTCGCCGAGATAGACTTCCTTCTCGATGATGTTGCGCGGCCGTTTCTGCTCGTTCACGACCTCGTTGATGACGAGCTGCAGCGTCGCCTTGAGCGGCGCCGAGTACGTCATGTCGCGCTCGATGCACTCCTCGACGCTGTACTTCGGCTCGCCGAGCGAGTAGCGGACGAACTCGAGGGAGAAGTTTTCGTGGACGTCGGTGATCGGGAACAGGTCTTTGAAGACCCGCTCGAGCCCGATGTCCTCGCGGTCATGCGAAGCGGCGTCGAGTTGTAGCAGCGCCTCGAACGCGCGCGTCTGGATATCGAGGAGATGGGGCATGTCCATCCCCTGATCCAGCTTCGCGAAGGAAATTTGCTTGATCGATTCAGGCATTGTTCACCCTGAGTTCACCTGGCACAGGCGAAAAAACGGCCGCGTCCCCGAGGATCGGCGAAATCGAATCGCCGACCGCCGGGGCGGCCATGGGGACTACGTCGATGTATGGTGCGAAAAGAATCGCGTGCACTAATGGCGCTCGGCGAAAGGAAGTGGACTCGAAGCGTCGAAGGCTCGAGGGTTCGAGGGCTCGAAGGTGGTGGCGCGGGCTGCGATCCAGCCGACCGTCACCCTCGAGTCATCGAGCCATCGAGTCATCGAGCCATCGAGCTCACTTCACTTCCACCGTGGCGCCCTGCTCTTCCAGCTTGGCTTTCATGGTTGCGGCCTCGTCCTTCGTGACACCGCCCTTGACGGTCTGCGGGGCGCCGTCGACCAGGTCCTTGGCTTCCTTGAGGCCAAGGCCCGTGATCTCGCGGACGACCTTGATGACCTGAATCTTCTTGCTGCCCGCATCCTTGAGGACGACGTCGAACTCGGTCTTCTCTTCGACGGCCGGAGCGGCCGCGCCGCCCGCGCCACCGGCCGCCGGCGCGCCGCCAACCGGCGCCGCCGCGATGGTGACGTTGAACTTGCTCTTGAACGCGTCGATCAGCTCGGCGAGCTCGAAGACGGACATGTTGCCGATCGCGTCGAGGATCTCGTCCTTGCTCATGGTCGTAGCCATTTCCTGATTCTCCCTGGTGGTATAAAACGCTGGTGGCTGGTGGCTTTGGGCTGTTGGCTGCTCGGCTACTCGGCTGCTCGGCGACTCGGCAGAAGCCGAGAAGCCGAGTCGCCGAGGCGCCCAAGCCTACGCGCCGGCTTCCCGTTGGACTCGAAGTGCTTCGAGCGCTCCCGCGAACATGTACAACACCCCGTTGAGCGCGCCCACGAAGGCGGCCATCGGGGACTGCAATCCGGCGCCCAGCTCGGCGAGCATCTGCTCGCGCGACGGCATCGACGCCAGCTTCGTCACCTGGGCGGTATCGATCGCCTTGCCCTCGAACACGCCACCCTTCACCGCGGGTCGCTTGTCGTTCTCCTTGGCGAAGTCGGTGATGACCTTTGCCGCGGCGACCGGATCCTTGGCGACGACGAGCCCCGTCGGCCCACGCAGGCGCTCGCCGACGAGACCGCTCTCGTTCACGGCGCGCAGCGCGAGCGTGTTCTTGATTACGACGTACTCCACGTTCGCCTTGCGGAGGCGACGGCGGAGATCCGTCATGCGCTTCACGTTGAGTCCCGTGAAGTCGGTGTAGTAGAGCGCCGTGGCGCCCTCGAGTTTCTGTTTGAGCTCGGAGACGAGCCGCTCTTTTTCGGTGCGATTCATGTCGTAGTCCTCTAGGCCCGGTACAGCGTGCTGTCGATCGTGACGCCAGGGCCCATGGTGCTGGACACCGAGACGTTCCGGACGTACACGCCCTTTGCCGCGGCGGGCTTGGCGCGGACGATCTGATCCATGAAGGCGGTGAAGTTGGACTCCAGCGCCTCGACGCCGAACGACACCTTGCCGATTGGCGCGTGAACGTTGCCCGCTTTGTCGACGCGGAACTCGATCTTGCCGGCCTTCGTCTCGCGCACCGCGTTGGTGATGTTGAACGTCACCGTGCCGGCCTTGGGATTGGGCATCAACCCGCGCGGGCCGAGCACGCGTCCGAGCTGGCCGAGCTGGCCCATCTGGTCCGGCGTGGCGATGAGCACGTCGAAGTCCAGCCAGCCGTCCTTGATGCGCTGGATGTACTCGGCGCCCACGTAGTCGGCGCCGGCCGCTTCGGCTTCCTTGGCCTTGTCACCGACGGCGATCACGAGCACGCGCACCGACTTGCCGGTGCCGGCCGGCAGCACGACCGTGCCGCGCACGACCTGGTCGGCGTGGCGCGGATCGACGCCGAGCCGCACGGCGACTTCGACCGTTTCATCAAACTTTGCGAATGCCGATTTCTTGACGATCTCGAGCGCCTGCCGCGGCTGGTACATCGAGGCGATGTCGCGGTTCTTCGCGGCGGTCTCGTATCTCTTGCCGTGTGCGTGCATCAGTCGACGACCTCCAACCCCATCGACCGCGCCGCGCCGGCGACCATCTGCATGGCCGACTCGATCGTGTCGCAGTTGAGGTCCGGCATCTTGATCTCGGCGATCTTGCGGACTTGCGCCTT
>DATISA010000044.1:0-10995 GCA_035469245.1 Gemmatimonadaceae bacterium | reverse complement strand
CGGGATTGCGTTCCCACGGCAGCGTGCGGCGCTTGAGCACGATCTGCGGCAACCGGTCGCCGAACGCGCCTTCGGCGTTGGCCGGCGGGAACGTCGACAGGATCTGGTCCGTCGGCATCACGAACCGCGGCGCGGCGACAGTCACGTGCGTGTGCGTCTCGGCCACGGTGAACGGGAGTCCGTCTTGCGTCGACACGAGGTCGTACTGACCCGCCGTCACCGTCGGCAGGAAGTTCGAGTGCAGCACGAAGTATCCGGTCTTGGGCATCAGCGGCGTCCTCTCTTCCTCGTCGTCGTTTTCTTCCTTGCGACCGCCTTCCGTTTCGTCGCTGACTTCTTCTTCGTCGTTGGCCGTTTCTTCGTCGTTGACCTTCTCTTAGCCGCTGACCGCTTCTTCGTCGCCGACTGCTTCTTCGCCGCCGACTTTCTCTTCGCCGCCGCCTTTCTCGGCTCGGGCGCGCGCTTCAGCGGCCCGGGTTTCGACGGCTTTGCCTTCACCGGCTTCAACGGCTCCAATGTCCGGCCGCTCGCGAGCCGCTTCGCCTCCGCGCGCTCGACCGGCGTGCGCGTCGGACCGAGCCACGTCAGCCGGCTTGGCGTCCCCGCATTCAAAGATTTCGCAACGAGCGGACGAACCGCCGCATCGAGCCCGTGCGCGGAGATGAGTGCGATCGCGCCCGCGGCCGTGATGCGCGCCGAGCCCATCACGCCAACCAGCGACCAGCCTTCCTCGCTCGCGATGGTCACCACGACCGGACGGCCGCCCGTCGGCAGGATGTCGTACGCCAGCACGCTGCGGTTTTCCATCGTCAGCAGCACCGGCGGCTGCTCGCGCCCGCGCGCATCGCGCACTCGCCGGGCCCCGTCGAGCCCGAGCAGGAGCTGTCGACCCGCAACCGTGTTGCCGAACGCCGCGGGGTCGTCGAGCACGATGACGACCGTCGTCGGCGCATCGGTAAACGTCGTCGTGACCGTGCTGACGTCGGCGGCGAGCTCCGAGCAGCCGACCCAGCCCGCGTCGAGTCGCTCACGATGCCGTCGCAACCGATTGCCGCTCGAGCGAACAACGCAGCCAGGCCCCAGCGCCGTCGACCATCCGGCGTAGGGGAGCTGCATCCCCGAGTGCCATCCGGCGAGCCCAGCGTCGACGTCAACGCCGGTCATCCCTTGTCCGATGGCCACGATGCGCTCCGCACCTTGGGCGATGTCGACGGTGCCGCGATTGCTCACGACCTCGTCGACCATCACCCGTCCGCCATGGCCAAGCACGACGACGCGCGCCGGCGCGCCGCTCACGCCAAGGCGTGGGCGACCTCCCTCGAGCGCGGCGTCGGCGTGGGCGTTGGGCATCTTCAGTACGACGACCGCGCCCGGCATGAGCGTCGCGCCAAACCCTGCAACGGCTTGCGCCCTCGCGCGCCTGGCGCCGTTTACGTTCTTCACACCGGCGCTGAGCGCCGCGCTGAACTGGTCGAGCTGGTCGGTGTTCGGCGCGCCGGTGCGCGCGATGACGACGGGCGCCG
The DNA here is from genome assembly GCA_035469245.1 of Gemmatimonadaceae bacterium. Classification (GTDB taxonomy): domain Bacteria; phylum Gemmatimonadota; class Gemmatimonadetes; order Gemmatimonadales; family Gemmatimonadaceae; genus JAQBQB01. Next base: position 9,472 of record DATISA010000044.1, on the reverse strand, counting down.
CGTGCGCGACCGCCGTCGGTGGAACATCGACTGCGCCGATCACGGTGCCGCCACGTCCGGTGCTTACGACGCTCGGTTCGATGACGACCAGCCGCGCCGCGATCGAGTGGCTCCGGTGCGCATCGACCGACGCGAGCGTCGGCGGCGACACGCGCCACGCACGCGCCGAGTCCTTCACGGTCGTGCGCGCGGGTTGCGAGACGCGAAGCCCCATCGTCGCCCCCGACATCATGCCAACGGCGATCGGCGGGTCGATGAAATGGTCGTACACTTTCGCCGGCGGACGCGTCCCGATTCCCGGGATGACGGTCTGCTCTTTGGCATCGAGTCGCTCGGCGAGCGTGCCGAGCAGCGGCGGCGACTGCCGCTCGCCGCGAAGGGCGGCCAATGCGGTCGGCGTCGCCGTGCTCGCGAGATACGCACCCGCGGCGGCGAACGCGGCCGGCACGGTCGTCGGCTCGCCGACGAGCGCCGTCACTGCGTTCGCCTCAGTCTTCAGCGTCGTCACGTCCACGGTTCGACGCGAGAACGGCAGCGGCTTGCGCTTGCCGATTTCCACCTGGAAGTACGGGATCTCCGGTCCGCCCGCGGACGGCGTTGCATGCGCGGCGAGATCGAGCTCGTTCAGCGCCTCGATCATCTCGCCCTTTGGAACCTTCTGATTGTTCGAATCCTGCGGCAGTCCCCACACGCCGACCGGGAATTGGCCGAACGGTCGCGGTGTCACCACGAACGGGAACGTTTGCACGGCGTTCGACCGCATCCATTTGAGCGTGATCGCCGGCGTGACGTTCGATTCGAGCATTGGCGCGACGCCGAGCGCCAGGCTCGGCGAATAGTTCGTCGTCGCCGGCGCCGTGACGGTCGTTGCCGGCACGGTGCTCGTGAACGTCAAGCCGAATTCCACGACGACCACGAACGGCCGCGCCGTCGAGCCGTCGGGGGTGGACTTCTCCCCCTTCGCCGGGAGTGCACCGAACGACGTCATCAACGCGTGTGCTTCTGCACCACCGCCGCCCTCGGCCGGTGCGAGGTACTTCTCGATGAACGCGTCTGCGGCGATCGGCTGCAGCTGCGCTTTGTCCGAGCCGCCGAACGAAACAGTCAGCGAGATCGGACCGACGTCGAACGTGGCGGTTCCGTGGAAGTCGGGGCCCGCGACCTCGATGCGCGCGCCCAGACTGATCGAGATCGTCAGCTCGCCAAAGAATCCGAGATCGATCGTGATCCCGGCGGCGATCCGCAGGTACGCGTCGACCTGGTAGTGGAACGGATCGAAGAAGACGATGCCGTTGGCGCCGAACTTGAGCTGCGCCCATGCCGGGCCGAACGTCGCCGACGCCTCGAAGTCGCCGCCAGCCATCAACGCTTCGGACGTCAAGGCGAAGTACGTGCCGGCCTTGATGACGATGTAATCGCCGATGCTCCAGTGCAGCCCAAGGCGCGGCACCACCGGATAGCCATCACGGTGGAAATCGGGATGGTAGCCGCCAAGCGTGAGCACGAACTCGCCCTTGTGCGCGCCCTTGAACCAGATCACGTAGGCGAAGCCGCCCGTGAGCTTGACGTCGGGGTAGAGCAGCCACGAGTTGTCCGTGAGCTGCGCCTGCACCCACAGCACGCCCTCCGAGCTCGAGAAGCGCACGAGAAGCGCGAGCTCGATCGATACCAGCGCCACCTGCGGCCGCGGCAGCGCCATGCGCGCGAGGCCGAGCAGGTTGATGTCGAGCCCGTCGCCAATCTGCACCGCGATCACCGCGATCCCGTCGACCAGCGCGAAGCTGTTGAACGACAGCCCCGCCGCGAACCAGAACGTTCCCTTCTCCATCGGGAAGTACTGGCCCAGCGCGCGCAGCTGCGTCATCGGGTCCGTGGGCTTGGCGGCGATGTCGAGCGCCTGGATCAGCGGGTAATCGCCGAACTTCGCGAGATCCGTCGGCACCACGAGCCTGCGGTTGATGCCGAAGCCGCCGCCGATTCCGGTGAGGAAGAATGCCGGTGGCCCGCCGATCGGTCCGTTCACCGCGCCGACGGCGAAGAATGCCGTGAACTTCTCGCCGTTCTGCTCGCCCTCGCCATAGCCGCCGTAGATCGTGATGCCGTACACGGCGAACCGGCCGAGCAGCATCCCGAGGTACTCGATGCCCTGCGGCGTGGTTTGCTTCAACAAGCCGCCGGCGATCGTGACGCCGGCCATGTTTGCCGACACGGCGAGTCCGGCAAGATCGACGGCCCAGCTGTTCGGATTGAAAAAGTCGCCGTTCGAAACGAGATACGTGATCTGCAAATCGTCCACGGCGCAGGTCAAACCGAACATCGACACCGAGCCGTCCATGAGCAGCGAGATGCGCTCGACGCGCCCGCTCGGCATCGTCGCGCCAAAGCCGATCTGCTCGAGGTACAGCGGGCCGAATCCCTTCTGGATCGCGATCCACCACGGCCCGTCACCGTCACCGGCGCGCAGCGACACGTGCACCGGATCGTTTCCGTGCTTCTGAATGGCGAGCGCTGGTGAGAACGCCGGCTTGGGGGGAGTCGGACCGGTGTCGCGCATCACGCCCTGCGCGATGCCGTTGTCGCCCTTCGCGCCCGCCGCCGAGACGGCCAGATTCGAGAATTGGAGCTGGACACCCCCGCTCTTTGCGCCGCTCGTGTCGAGTTCCGCGTATGCGTGCAGCGCGATCGACTCGAGCGTGATGCCAAAGTCGAGCAGCGGGCCCGAGCTCTTGCCAATGCGCAATCCAACACCATTCACGACGAGACTCGGCGTGAACGTCAGCGGCAGCGTGTCGGGCAGGAATCCAACGAACAGCCCACCGTTGCCCGACGGATTGCCCTCGATCCACGAGTCGTCGTTCTCGAGCCATAGCGATGGATCGCCCGTGATCAGCGCGAGCCGGCCGGTGAGCCCGATCTGGATTCCGATGATGCCGTCGATCTTCGTGAACGAGAGCGTGAAGGCATCGACCGTGATCGTGATGCTCGCGCCTGCGATGTTGCCGAAAAGCTTGTGAATGCGCGCGAGCAATGTCGCCGGATCGAACAGGCCGGCGATGAGATGCGTTGGATTCGAGACGTCCTCCAGCACGACGCCGCGAAGCAGATTGCGCACGGTCGTCGCGCCGGCGGACTGATTCAGCAATTGCGTAACGGCTGGCTGCGCCATCGCCACCGTCGCGACGAGATCGGCCACCACCTCCACGACCCGCAGAGCGACTTGCACGGCGTCGGTCGTGTCGACCGCGGTTCCGATCGGCCCGTCGCTCGCCACGAGCGCGAACGTGTGCGTGTCGATCGACCAGCGGGCGGCGAATCGATGCGTCGTGTCGACCGAGAGGCCGACCGCAACACGCCGCCCGCCGGCCGGCGACAGTCCGGCCGCCACTGTCACGAATGGCCGCAGCGTCGCCCCTCCAGCGTCGATCGTTGCCGGTCCTGCCGTGATCGTGAGGTCCTCGAGGCCGGCTCCGCTCACCGCGACGGTGCAACTCGCGGAACCGATGCCCGGCACCGCGATGTTCGAGGCACTCAGTGACACGCGGCTCGTGGTCGGCGTCCAGCCGAGCGACACGCCGCCGATCGTCACTGTTAGAGTATCGGAAATGACCGTGACGTTGACGGCAGCCGGGACGAACGAGTCGACCAGCGGAGCGATGGTGTTGAGGCCGGTCGCCGCGATCGACGGCAGCGCCGCCGTCAGCTTGCCGACCGGATCGATCGCCCACGCGTGAAGCGCGGCGCCGTCGAATTTCTTCGGGTTGCCGGACCGCAATGCGAGTGCGTCGCCGAGCGTACCCACGAGCGGTCCGACCGGGGCCGCGAGACCGGCGAGTTGATCGAGCAGGAACGGAAGCGCGGCTTCCGCGGCTGCGGCGAGCGCACCCAGTCCCGCGAACGGAATGAGAACGATGTCCGCCCCGCTGGCCGGTCGCAGGAACAACTCGATGCCGTTCGCACCGAGCTTGACGTACACGGCCGGTCGTCCCGCCGCGCCGCCTGGCAATCCGATGTGCGACTCGAGTCCGAACACCGGCGGACCCGATGGTGCAACTCCGAGCGTGACGCCGAGCCCGGCGGCGAGGCGAGCGGTCGCACCGCCCGGTGTCGTCCACGCCGTTGCATCGACGTCGAGCGTGATCTGTGCGCCGGGACCGGCCGCGGCCACGGCAAGCGATACGCCATTCGCGAGCGCGATCGGAGTACCCGGCGCGCCAGAAATGCCGAGCAGCGGACGCAGCGCGTCGAACAATCCCTGGATCTTGGCCGGACCACTTCCGAGCGATTGTGGACTCCGCAGCCAGCCGGCAGGATCGGCAAGCAGGCCAGCGAGCGGTCGAATCGGTCGGTACGCATCGCCGACGGTGCCGCCCAGTACGCCGAGCGCGTCGAGCGCCGCGTCGATCACCGGACGCGCGCTGTCGTCCGCCCGCCGCATCAGCTCCAGCGCGACGTGCGCCGCAAGACTTGGGGCGGCTCTCGCAATGGTGCGGCCGATCGCCGCCGCGTCGGGACTCGGCCACAGCGTGACCACGTCCGTCGCGCCGCCCGCCTGATGCCAATTCAGTTTGACCTGGAACGGCGACAGCCCGAGGACGACCTCCACGCCGCCGACGGACGACGGAGCACTCGCACCAACACGAACTTCGCCTGTGAGACCGGTCGGTGACGCGGTGAGGTCGACGTGCCAGCCAAAGCGGCCACTGGCGTCATCGCCGGCCTTCGCGCGCACCGTGCGCGCGGCGAAGTCGACGCTCGCGCCCAGCGGCCCGAGCAGCGCGGTGACCGACGCCGACAACGAACTCTCGGCCGCAGCAATGCGCTGACGAACGAGCCCGCCTGGATCGAACACCAGTTGATCGATCGCGTCGCCGACGACACCACCCGCGCCGTCGATGATGCCGAGCGCCGTGAGAAGTTGGCCGAGCGCGACCGACGCGGGACCGCCGACATCCGTGGTGACGCGCTGGACCGCCGCTGCCAGCAACACGCGCGCCTCGGGCAGCACCGGCACCGCGCCGGCGCTCGTGCCGAGCATGAGCCGCTCCCACGACTGGCCAAACACTCGCGCATCGTGCAGAGTGACCGTCGCCGTTCCATGCGACGTGCCGTCGAGCGGTATCTCGACCTCGGCGCTCAGCGCTCGCAGCTCGAGATCAGGCGTCGCGACCAGCCACGCCAGGCGATCGACGACGCGCAGCCGAACACGCACGTGCCGGCTCGTATCGACGCCAGCAGCTTTGTCATATGAGAATACTTGCAGGACCGCGCTTCCCGTCACCGACAACGCGCCGCTCGACGTCGGGTCGACGACCATCCGGAGACCCGCGCCCAAGCCGGTGGGCGGCGGAAGCGGCGTCAACGCGCGGATGCGTGCTCGTTCCGCCAGGCCCGACGCGACGATGGCAGTGATCGCGCGCCGAATCTGACTCTCCGTCACGACACCGAACACCGCCGTCACGGCAAGCCCGGCTCGCGGCGCCACCGGTGGAACGACCGGCGGGCGCAGATCGGCGCTTGGATCCGCGAGCGCGGTCAGTTCCATCATCGCGCCCACGAGCGCGCGGCCGAGTGCAAGATCCTCGTCTTCACCAACGGAGTCGGGATCCGTCGGATCCACGACGAGCTCCGTCGGAAGCAGGCGATTGAGGAGTCGCAGTGCGTCTGCCGTCGGTTGCGTCGAAATCGCGGTGAGCGCCACCGCGGAGAGCGGAGTGCCGAGCGTGACGAGGTCCGTGACAGCCGGCTGCGCTTCGGCGGCGAGTCGGGCGGCGTGTCCCGCGCCCGCGACCGCAACGACACACATGTCGCTACTCACGGTCGCCAACGCGTCGAGCACTCGCGCCAGGCGCGCCGCCTGCTCGGGCGTCCCGTCGGTCGCGCTGCCGGCGAGCAGCGAATCCGCACGCGTGCCGAGCCTGACGAACCAGTCGCCGGTTGCGGCCGTCGGCGCGGCGAACATCGACGCGTCGAGGTGTGCCGCCGTCAGATCGACGCGCCGAGCAGCCGGCGCATCGGCCCACGCCGACGCGCCGAGCGCAACGTACACCGTGGTCGTTGGTACGCGACCGGTCAGATCCTCGAGATCGAGTTGCCCAACGAGCTGCCCAGCCGCGACACCGGCGCGAACGACCGTCACGCCGCCGGGATCGGTCGCCGGCGGAACGATGCGTCCGTCACCGCCGATCCAGCGCAGCGTGATCGCATCGAGTCCAGTGGCGACGTCGCGGGACTCGACGAGTGCACGCACGTCGGCGGCGACGAGCGCTTCCTGCGAGAGCGCCGTCGCGAGCGCGATGGCACTCAGACCGGGATCGCCTGGCCTCCAGCGTCGCAGCCCCTCAGGCGCCAGGACGAGCGGACGCTCCAGCCCTTCAGGCGGGAACCAGACGGCGATGTTCGGTATCGCGTCGGCGAGTGGCAGCCGATAGGGATCGTCCGGATGACCAGTCCCCGTCAACACGCCGCGCAACGCACCGGAGCCCGCGAACACATCGGCGAGCAGGCTGAGTGCCTCTGGTCCGATGTCGCTGAGCAGCAGCTCCGGCAACCAGCTCTTCAGCGCGGTCGCCGGATCGGTCACGAGGTCGGCGAGTCGCAGTCGCGGACCGCTGAACGCCAGTCCGCCCGTAACCGGCACACTCGGCACCCAGCCAAGCGCCGATGCGATGTCTCGAACGACACCGCCGACGATATCCGCGAAATAGCCGACGAGCGCTTCGACGCCGTCCCATCCCGCCGCGGGAAGCGTGACGGTTCCATCGGCGCCGATCACAGGCAACGTGATCGGGATGTCGGTACCGCCAAGAGTGAGCTTGAGATTCGGCGCCTCGATTCCCGCGCTCATTCCTCCGGTCGGAGTCCATCCAAGCCGGAGGCCGACACCACTCGCGCTGAGCGTCGCGGCGCCGTCGAGCGGCAGAACGACGCGTGGCGGATTGGCGCCGCGTTCGCGCGCCGACAGGATTCCGTCCACGCCCGGGAGCAGCTTTCCGTGCTTCGACGCAAGATCGACCTCGGCGATCGTCGCCGCGAGCCGCGTCTCGAGGACCGTGCATCGCTGGCCGAGTGAGTCGACACTCGTCGCCACCGCGACGCCAACGCGCAGCGTCGAGCCGTCGATCGACACCTCGAGACCGAGCGGGCCAACGAGCGGCACGCGCCACGGATCGAGCAGCGCGCCGGTGCCAGTGATCGAACCCGACACCGATCCGGCGTCGGCGAGCGCGTCGCGCAGCGTGCCGAGCACCGAAGTCGCCGCCGCGGGAACGGCGAGCAGCGACTGCCAGTAGGCGCCGACTGCGCCAACGGGATCCGTCATCAGGGCGGGCAGCGTCACCGCGGTCACAGCGGCCGGCGCGTCGAGACCCAATAGTGCTCGCACGACGGGAAGCGCCGGACCGACGCTGGACAACAGTTGATTCGCGACGTCGGAGACGGTGTTGCCAACCGCATCCATCACCGCGTCGGGCGAGGTCAGATCGAGCGTCGCGTACGTGTGCGAGCCGAGGGCAACGCCGTCGGCCGCGAGCACGAACGTGAACCGGCGCTGAGCGTCGAGCGCGAAGCCGATGCGCAACGTGTCGGCGCGCGCGATCGGCGGCCCCGCGACGTCGAGCACACGATTGCCCACGCCCGGCTTCCCCGCTGCTGCCCACATGCCCAGGCGTGGAAGCGCAACGGCCGATCCGGTGACGAGGTCGATCTGGAACAGATCCGCCTCGGCTTCGACCCGCGCCGTCGTTCCGCCCAGCGAGACGCCGAGCGCCGGCGAGAGACGCGCGTTGCCGGTGGGGCCGGTATCGACTTTTAGCGTTATGGAAAGTGTCGCGCTGCCGAGCGCGAACTCCGCCGCGTCGCCGGCGTGCGTGCCTCCGAGCAGCGAGGCGAGATAGCCGATCCAGTCAGCGCGGCTCGCCGGCGTCGTGATGACGTCGTGCAGCCAGGCCCCGATTGCATGCACGCCTTGCGACGGCAGCTGCGTGATCGGGAAATCCGGAATCGCGTCGGCGCTGCGAAGCCCGAGCAGGCCACCGATCGCGCCGATCGGCGACGTTGGCGCCGCCGCGTCGGCTTGCGTGCGCACGAGCGACAGCACGAGATCGAGCAGCGCGTCATCGAGCTCGTCGAGGCCATCGGCCGCGACCCGAATGTCGTGCGGGCTCGTCGCGCCGGGCAATTGGAACCCCGTCAAGCTCAGACCGAACACCGGCGGCACCGGATCGCTCGGCGACGTCGGGACGTCGATGTCGAGGCCTATCGCACCGAGCCGCGCCGTGCCCGGTGTTGGCGGCGTAGCGTCGACGGTGATCGATGTCGCGATGTGAATGCGGCCGCCCGCCGTCCCGAGGAGGAACGGCGGATTGCTCGGCCCACCGTTCTTCTTCGCGCGGAAGAGCGGCACGCCGAGCGACGTCTGCGACGTTGGATTCGTGGTGCGTACGAGCAGTCCGACGCCGATGTGGATTCCATCCGGCTGCTTGTCGTCGACGGTGATCGCGACGGTGAGATCGGGATCATCGAGCGAGACGATCGGGAGCCACACGACGCCGTGTGGATCCGTGGTGCGATCCGCGCCGCCCATCGCTTCGTCGACGAACGCGATGATCGCCGCGCGCTGATCATCGTTCGCGAGAATGTTCTTGAGCGACGCCTCCGGGTTGCCGAACCAGCTCGGGTTCGGATCGCCGGTCGGCGTGAACAGCCCGAGCGCGACGGCCAGGTTGCCGAGAACGCCGAGATCCGACGTCCCGATGCTCATTCGTTCGGCCGGGCGATCGGCGTTCCCGTCGCGGTCGTGGCTTTGAGGCCACTCGATCCCATGAAGCGATGTCGCGCCATCGGCACGATCTGGAGCCCGCGCTCCGATGCTGCCATCTCGAGGGGCACGAGCACGTTGCCGCGGGCGTCTTTGCCGGTCGCGCCGGCGATTCCGCTCACCATGCCGAGCACGCACTGCCACGCGAACGCAACCAGCGCTTCTCCCCAAACGCCGACGATGAGCGGTGGCCCACTCGGTCGTCGCAGCGTCGACGCATACAGTCCCGCCGGCTGGACAGGCGATCCGGCGGCGAAGAAGACGTCGACCGACGCGTTCCCTGTCTGGTCGCATCGGACGGGAATCGTGACGGTGATCAGTCCCGCGGCGATTTTCGCCGTGATGGCGGCGAGGTTGATCGCGAGCTCGCTGTCACCGCGAACCCACACCACCTCCGTGCGCCTCGTCGGCCGTATCAAGCCGGCGGCGCGTTTCGCCGCCACGCGCAACAGAGCGCTCGCCTGCTCACCGCTGACGAAGATCGGCTCCGAGACAACGCCGGCCGCCATCGCCGGTTGCGGAGCCGAAAGCCGCTGTGCACGACGCTCTTCCGCGACGAAGCGGAGAAACTCGGGGGCGGGAGTGTCGGCCATTCCGTGGCTCCTGACGGTCGAACGGGAATGATTGTCAGCAGCCCGTCGGCGGGCCCGGAATAAT
>DATISA010000043.1:0-4069 GCA_035469245.1 Gemmatimonadaceae bacterium | reverse complement strand
ATGCAGACCGCCAGCCAGGCGACGCCGAACGCGAACCCGCCCAAGACATCGCTCGGGTAGTGCGCGCCCAGATACACGCGACTGATCCCCACCGACAGAACGAATGAGGCCGCCAAACCAATGAGAACACCTCTCCAGGGCCGGGCGGGTGGACGCGGGATCATGAGCAGGTACACGAGCATGCCAATGCCAATGACACACAGCATCGCGTGCCCTGAGGGAAAGCTCGTCGTGAAGTCGCTCGCCTTGGTCGGAGTGAAGGCGGGGCGCGTGCGATGAACGAGGACCTTGAGCAGGCGTTCGAGAATCCATCCACCGCCGAACACCGCGACCCACGTGGCGAACACAGTGGGTCGCCGCCGGACGATGAGCGAAACTCCGCCGATCGCGCCAATTACCGTCATCACCCGCGGCGAGCCGACGTCGGAGATGACGCGTGTGACCGCCAGCCCGGTCGGCCCGGTTCGGGCGTGGATCCAGCGACCGATCAGCACGTCGAGATGAGCGAGCGTGGAATTATCGAGGACCGCGCCCAGCAGAGCGCTCGACGCCCAAATCGCCGCGGCGGCGAGGAGCAAGCTGACTGTGAGATGGAGACCGACGTACGAACCGGACTCGAAGCGGGCGCGGAGGAAAGAGCGGAACGGCAAAGGGCGAGATGCAAAGGGCGAAGGTGACGAACGGCGGAAATGCCAATGAGCGGAAATGCCAAAGAGCGGGAGCAAACGGCGTCAACTGCGCGATGACAAACGGCGCGAACTACGCAGATGACAAACGGCGCGAACTACGCAGATGACAAAAAACGGGCCTAGCCCTTGCGGCCTTTTTCCTCGAACAGTTCCGGGAGGATTCTGATGGCCAACACCAAACTCAACGGAAAACGCATCGCCATTCTCGCCACCGATGGCGTCGAAGAGGCCGAGCTCACCAAGCCGCGCGATGCCTTGCGCGAAGCGGGGGCGCAGGCCGTCGTCGTCTCGCCCAAGGACAACGAGATCAAGGCGTGGCAGCACGATCAGTGGGGGAGCAAGATTCCCGTCGATCTGCCGCTGAGCCGCGCGCGCGCCGACGAATTCGACGGACTCATGCTGCCAGGCGGCGTGATCAGTCCCGATCGCCTGCGTCAGGACGAGCAGGCCGTGCGATTCGTGAAGGCGTTCTTCGAGGCGGGCAAACCGGTCGCGGCCATCTGCCACGCCGCGTGGCTGCTCGTGGAAGCCGACGTCGTCCGTGGGCGGACGGTCACGTCGTGGCCGTCACTGCGGACCGATATCAGGAACGCGGGCGGCGATTGGGTGGATCGTGACGTCGTCACCGACGAAGGCCTGGTGACGAGCCGCAAGCCCGACGACATCCCCGCGTTCAACAGCAAGATGATCGAGGAATTCGCCGAAGGCGTGCACGGCGGCCAGCGCGCGAAGGCGACGGCGTCGAAGCGTCAACAGGATATCAGATCGCAGATGTGATCGATCGTCTTTGACGGCATGAAGGTGCGATCGGCGTAGATCTTCGTGAGATCCGCCTCGCTGTAGGCCGTTGGGTTGGCGGGGGCTTTCGACTCGCCCCCGCCCTCCGCCCAGGCACTCTGCCAGATCGTGGCGAGGGTGCGGGCGCCGGCGGCGATGATCGCCTGCGTGTCCGCTCCAAATCGGTTCCAAAGCGCATCCGCCGCGTCCCTGGGCGCGGGATCCTGTGTCTGAATCTCGGCGTACGCGGCGACGATGTCCCTGGGTTTGATCGCGTCGAACGTGTGCAGGATCAAGCGCACGGTCGCCTTGGCGGCACCGTGGCCACCAGTGAACGCGGCGGGAAGGGGCTTGGTGTCGGCCTGTACGAAGGCGCTGATCTCACCGATGTGGTAGTTGACCATGTCGTCCTCGAACGCGGCGTGCACGCCGGCGCCGAGTGGAATCGTGGCCGGCTCGTTGTTGTTTCCGGCTTTCGGGTTGGGCACCTGCGTGCTGGGATCGCCGTTGAACCAACTCGAGACGTGCAGCGGCTGGCAGGCGTCGCCGACGTAGTGTGACAGAATGCCCGCCGCGCACACGAAGCGTTTCAAATTTGGCTTCGACTTCTGCAGCTCGTCGACCATTCCCTCGTAGAACTGCTGCACGCGGAATGGCAACAGGCCGCGGCCCTTGTCGTGCACGTCGTCGTAATACTGCCGCCACACGTCGACGCGGACGTTCTTGTCCAGGTCCTTGTGGCAGAGTGTGAGCAGCGAGCCACCGTGCGCGCGATGCGCGTCCATGTCGGCAAAGTGGTTCGGATGCTCCGGTGCGCCGCGGTTGTGCGGCCCGCGCTTCCATGCCAGATCGGGCACGTCGGCGAGCGGCACGAATGCGTGGTTCGACAGGCCGGCGGTGCTGGATTTCGTGATGGTGCCGGCGGCGAAGCTCACGCGAGAGAGATTCGCCTGCATCAGGGCCTTGAGCCGTGGAAACTTCTTACCGTCGATTCGATCGATCGCCGCGGTCGCGATGGTGTAGTGCCCCACCGCCCCCCAGTAGTCGAGCATGCCGATGTTCCAGTCACGGACGACATCGACGTCGAGGAGCGCGCAGACCGTGCTCAGACAGCTGGCCAGCACGTACGTCGACACGCGTGTGCCGTCCGCGCCGACGAACTGGTGCCCGCCCCACTGCAGCGCGATCGGGCGCGGCTCGTCGCCATCCTCCAGCATCCACAGCGTCCCGGAATCCCCCGGCCGTGTCGCGAGCGGTGTGGACGTGTCGCGAGGCCCAATCAGGAAATCGGCGGCGTACTCCATTCCGCCGACCGATTTGTACCGGTAGAAGAGCCCGGCGATCTGCCCGCTGAGCGGGCCGGACGCGGCGCCAAACGCGCGCACCGGCGCATCGATGAGGCGCAGGGAGATGTTGTCGACGCTGAGATCGGCGAGTCGCCCGAGCTGGCCGACCCCGTACACCTGCGCCGTCCAGCGCGAAAGATCATCGATGCGGACGAGGCCGACGTCGAGATTCACATAGACGTTGCGCCCGGGCCACTCCCTGTAGATCTCGGCGAACGGCTTGCGCGTGAGCTGGCTGTCCGAGCTGACGCCGATCCGCACGCGCTCGCCGCCAATGACCGAGTACAACTCCTCGCCCGGTCTGCCCGCGACATGGCGATTGGTGAGCGCGTAGACGTCGTGACCGTCGGTGACGAGACAGCCGATCGAAGCGACACGCTCTTCCTGCTGAACGCGCGCGACGATCGGGTAGCCGCCGCCGATGAACTGATCGGGAAAGCGTGGTGACACCGGCTCGAACGCCGGCGCCTCCACCGGCGGCGCGTACACGACGCACACGGGTACGCGCGTCCCGTCGGGCATGTTGAGCGTGCGCGGCACGAACTCCGTGGGATCGAAGCCAGGCCCGACCTGCGCCAGATCGACCCACTGGTCGACGAACACCAGCACGCAGGGCCAGGAATAGGGCCGCACCTCCGAGTTGGCGAGCGTGCGCGGCTCCTTGACCGGCTGCGACGCCATCGCGGTGTCGTGCTTGACCGCATCGCCCTTCCCTTTGGGCCACCCCTCCGATTTGCGTATCAGAAACCGCCCAACCGCCGTGGCCACGACATGCTGCTTGTCCATCAGATGCAGATGGTACAAATCCCTCGCGGCGACGAGGTCGCGGAGGGACAACATGTTGTAGTCTTTTTCGATGTCGAGGAGCGACATAAGGCGAACGGCAAAGGGCGGGCGCAAAACGCGGAGGTGCCGAAGGGCGGAGGTGCCAAACGACGGAAATGCCAAACTACGAAGATGCCAAACGGCGTGAAGAGCGGGAATGCCAAACAGCGGGAAACTGCGCGTTATGTGGATACAGTTCTAGACGTGGTCCGCAGTTCGTGACGCGCGGTTCCCGCCTTCTGTCAGTTCCGCCGTTCCCGCTTTCTGTCAGTTCCGCCCTTGACGCCGTTTGGCACCTTCGATTTCTGGCATTCCCGCCGTTCGGCATCTCCGCCGTTCGGCATTTCCGCGCTTAGCGCCCGCCGTCTGCCGTTCGCCGTTTGGCTTAATCGCCAGTGACGATGTCGCCAGCCACCACGGCGCCAGCTTCTC
>DATISA010000042.1:0-11891 GCA_035469245.1 Gemmatimonadaceae bacterium | reverse complement strand
CGCGTACGTCAACCCGATCGTTGCGGTGTTTCTTGGATGGGCGATCGCCGGAGAACCGGTGACGATGAGAACTCTCGCTGCGGCAGCGATCATTCTTGGCGGCGTGGCGATGATCACGATCAGTCAGAACAACGCCGCGTGACGCGATGTGGCGGGCACGCTGCTTGCCCGCGTCATTGAACATGCCGACGCGGAAACGTCCGTCACCCAAGGCCAAGTCGAAGCCGCTTGCCGAGTACGAGCGGAAGCGAAACTTCACGCGGACCGCCGAGCCGGAGGGCAAGACGACACGCCGTCGCTCGGCGCGTGCCCGGAAATTCGTCATTCAAAAACACGCGGCGAGCCATCTGCACTTCGATCTTCGTCTCGAGCTCGACGGCGTGATGAAGAGTTGGGCCGTGCCGAAAGGACCGAGCTACGATCCGACGGTGCGCCGTTTGGCGATGGAAGTCGAAGATCACCCTATCGAGTACAATCGCTTCGAGGGAACGATTCCCGAGGGCGAGTACGGCGGCGGCACGGTCATGCTGTGGGATCGCGGCACGTACGAACCCGAAGGCGGCGGCGGCGAGGAAGCGCTTCGCGAAGGCTATCGCCGAGGTGATTTGAAAATCCTCATGCACGGCAAGCGAATGGAGGGCGGGTGGGTGCTCGTCCGGATGCGCCGCGACGAGGCCGGGCGCGCGCAGTGGTTGCTGATCAAGCACCGCGACAAGCTCGCCGATCCGGATTTCGATGTGACTTCGGAGGTGAACACGTCCGTTGCCACCGGACGGACCATGGAGGAGATCGCCAACCGCTCGCGCCGCGTGTGGCGCAGCAACCGGAAACCGGAGGGCACGCCGCAAAACGAGCCGCCCGCGCGGCGTAAGGGGCGTCGTACGCCGACACGAAAGCCGGCAGCCGCTCGCCGGCGATCGAAGGCGCGTTAGCGCCCGGGAACGGCGGGGTGCTGCCTGGGATCGGTTTGCCGCTTGATGACCCGAACGGCCATCATCCCCTGGTCGGCTCGATCCAGAACGCGATGGAGAGGTTCGCCCGGCTCGCGCGCCGCCCAGCCGAGTGAGAACGGCACCGGGGCGCGTTCGAGCGCTTCGATGCGCAACCGGTCGGCGACGATCTTCGTATCCCCGGCGGTGGCGCCTCTCAGCAGCACCACGAACTCGTCGCCGCCGATCCGCACGACCGCTTCTTCGGCGCGGACGTATCGCATGAGAAAGCGCGCCATGTGACGCAGCACCTCGTCGCCCTGCTGATGCCCCCAGCGGTCGTTATAGATCTTGAAATGATCGATGTCGACGAAGATGCCCCCGAACTTGAGCTCCGGATCGTTCGCCAGCGTCTCTTCGAAGCCCACGAGATAGCGGCGATTCAGCACGCCGGTGAGAGCGTCGTGCGTGCTCATCTCGACGAGCGACGCCTCGAGCGCCTTGCGCGCCGTGATGTCGATGAGGATCCCGTGGATGAACGCTTCGCCGGTGTCGGGGTCGCGGATCAGATAGCACGTGTCGAGCGCCGTCCGCGACTGGCCGTCGGGGCGCCGCAGCGCGATCTCGAATTCACGGACGGAGCCATTCTTCTCGAGGAGCGCGAGCTGCTCGTCGCGGCGGGCCGGGTCGACGAGGAGACCGGCTGCGCCGAGCGCATCGAGGTCTCGCAGCGACGCCACACCGACCATCTCGAGGAACGCGGCGTTGGCGTCCAGGATCCGGCCATCCCGCGCCGTGATGTAAATCCCTTCGCGCAGGTTGCGCGCGAACTCCCGGAGGCTCTCTGGATCGCTGAGGCTGCGGAAGCGAGTAGATGAGGCAGCAGCGAGTCCCGCACGTTCGGATTGACCGCCGCCGTGGGATGCCGTCGTCGGCATCGCCCTAGTCGAATCGTCCATGTGAGTCAGCTCGAGGCAACGACGCCTTTGGGAACCGTACCGGCGCCCACTGATACATGGGACGACTGCATCGCTTCAAACGTATCGGCGGCCACATTGGCGGCTGTCGGCGTACTGAATACTGGATTCAGAGCCTCTGAGAAGCTGCCGAGGAGGTCAGTCGATCAATCGAGCCGGTACGATGCCCGAGTCGCCGAACTTCGATCGTACGCGATCGATTGCCCGGGCCAGCATTCGGTCGCGGTCGGTTTCGGCGACGCTCGCGTCTGCCCGCTCGAAGAGCGTGAGCTGGTCGGCCGCGGCGTCGACCGCCAGCGACGAGAGTCCGACGCCGATGAGGCGCGCCGGAACACGACGCGCTTTGCGAAGCTTGGCGAGTAGCGCGCGCGATACCTGCCAGATGACGCGGTCGGAAATCACCGGGGCATCGAGGGTGCGGCTGGCCTGCCGGGTCTTGAAGTCGTAGTCGCGCAGGCGAACGGTGATCGTGCGAGCAGTGAGCCCGTCGGCGCGAAGGTCGGTCGCGGCGCGGGTGACGAGCGCAAGGAGTTCTCGTGCCAGCTCGTCGTCGTCGGCGATGTCGGCGGGAAACGTTTCGTCGCGGCTGATGCTCTTGGACTCGCCGTGCGCTTCGACCTCACTGGGGTCGATGCCGCGCACGCGATCGAACAGCCAGCCGGCTTCGCGCGACCCGAGCCATTGTGTCAGCGTGTCGAGGTCGTACTGCAGCACATCGGGAACGCGCCGCATGCCGAGCGTGGCAAGGCGCTCCTGAAATCGCGGACCGATGAACGGGATGTCCGCGAGATCGAACGATTCGAGGAAGCGGCCTTCGTCACCGGCGGGCACCACGAGGACGCCCGTGGCTCCGCTCCCCGGTTTGGGCTTGGCGCGCTCGACGGCGAGTTTGGCAACGAGCCTGGATGTGCCGCCACCGATCGAGACCGACAGCGACGTTGCCGCGATGACCGCTTCGCGCATGCGCGTCGCCGTCACCGCGAGCGGCTCGTTGCCGTACAGCGCTTCCGTGCCGCCGAGGTCGAGATACCACTCGTCGATGCTCGCGCCTTCGACGACCGGCGCGAATCGCTCGAGCACCTTCCGGATCTCGCGACTCTTCTCCGAGCAGGCACGGCGCGGGACAGGGACACACGTGGCGTTCGGGCACAGCCGAAGCGCGCGCGCGATCGGCATCGCCGACCGCACTCCGAACTTTCGCGCCTCGTACGACGCCGAGCACACGACACCGCGGCTTTCGCGCGTGCCACCGACGATGAGCAGCGGTGCCTTCCCCGCCCCGTCGGGATCGACCATGCGCGCCACGGCCACGAAAAAGGCGTCGGCATCGGCGAGGAGGATGCGACGCGTCATCGGACGTGCAGGTCCTGGACGAACCGCGAGCTCTCGGTATACCGAGTGACGCCGAGCGTGCGCGCCATGATCTCGCCGATCACGCCCGAGACGTAGTCGCGATGTTCGTCGTCGGTCATGCCGTCGGACGCCTGCGTGCTATCGACGACGAAGTCGATCACGGCGCCCGGTGTCTCGAGAAAGCCAACGTCACCGTCGCCCAACGGAACGCCGAACTCTTCCTCCACGGCGGCGAAGAATTCCTCCAGGGCCCAGCTCATGGCTTCGGTCCGGCGTGTCGGTGCATGGTCGCTCACAATGTCGCCGCGCCGCACGAGCGGAGCAACGTCGTTCGGTTGCAGTCGCGCGGGACGCGCGCCACTTTATTGACTCCCCATGACCTCGACACGCAAACCAGCCCCGCGCACCGCCGACGCATCGCCGGTTGCCGACCTTCCGCTCGGGAGTGCGGCCGATGCGCCGCACGGCTCGCGACCCGAACAGGTCTATTCGCGCCTGCGTGATCTGATCGTGCAAGGCCTGCTCGCGCCGGGAAGCCGCATCGTCGAGACCGAGATCGCCGGCCGCCTGGGTGTGAGCCGCACCCCCGTCCGCGAAGCCTTGCAGCGGTTGCAGCAGGAAGGCTATGTGATGGGCTCGCCCGGTGCACAACAATCGCGGCTCACGGTGGCGCCGCTCACGCGCGACGACGTCTACGAGTTGCTGAACATCGTGGGCGCGCTGGAAGGGCTGGGCTCGCGCGGCGCCGCGCAGCTACCGCACGCCGAACGCCGCGCGCTCGTCCGCGACCTGAAAGCGTTGAACGCCGAGTTTCATCGCGCCGGCAAGACGACGCCGATCGATCACGGGAGCTTGTACGACGCCGACGAGCACTTTCATCGGCGAATCGTGGAGGCGAGCGCAGGCCCGCGGCTCCTCTCGCTCCACGACGCGGTCAAACCGCAGGCCGAGCGGTACATCCGTATGTACATCAGCATGCTCACGGGCGACATCCGCGCGTCGGTGTACGAGCACGACACGATCACGGCGGCGATCGATGAAGGGCGCGCGGACGACGCCGAGCTCGCGGTACAGGTGAACTGGCGGCACGCGGCCGACCGGTTGAGCAAGGTGATCGCCATGGCAGGCGAGCGCGGATCGTGGTGATCGCGGCTCAGCGCGCCGATTCCAGCTCCTCGAGCAGACGGCGGTAGCTGTCGTAGCGTTCCGGGCTGATGGCGCCCGATTCCACCGCGCCGCGGACGGCGCAGTCTGGCTCACCGACGTGCCGGCAGTCGGCAAAGCGGCACTGTTCGCGGACGCGGCGGAGCTCCGGAAAGCACTGATCGAGCTCGCGCGCGGGCAATTCCCACACTCCGACCTCGCGCAAGCCGGGCGTATCGATGACGTAGCCGTCCTCGGCGCCGGGCAGCGGGAGTAATACGGCGCCGACGGTCGTGTGACGACCTTTGTTGACGGATTCGCTGATCGGCCCGACGCGGAGCGAAGCGCCAGGAAAGATCGTGTTGAGCAACGACGATTTCCCCACCCCAGAAGGGCCGGTGAAGACCGAGCGCCGGCCGCCGAGCATCGCCCGCACCGACAACATTCCCGAATCCTGCTTGACGCTGGTCATGTGGACGGGATACCCCGCGCGTTCATAGATCTCGAATTTCTCGCGCGCCGCCGATTCGCCGACGAGATCGACCTTGTTGATGATGATCTGGGCCGGGAGCCCATTGCCTTCGGCGATGACGAGAAACCGGTCGAGCATGCGAAGGTGCGGGTCCGGCTTGGCCGCCGAGAACATCACGACCACCTGGTCGACGTTGGCCGCGACTATTCGCTCGCCCTGGCCGCCGCCGGGCGCTCGCCGGGCGAGCACCGAGCGGCGTGGCAGAATCTCCCCAATGGCCCAGGCGTCGCCGTGGCCCGATCGCTCGAGTTGCACGTCGTCGCCAACTGCGAGCTTGAGCGTGGTCGCGGCCGCGCGCACGGTGTCGCGACGAAGGGAGCCGTCCGCGCGGCGGCCCGCCTCGGATTTCTTGAGTCGTCCACGAAGCGATGCGTCGACCGTTTGGCCGTCGCTCGTGCGAATTTGCCAGACACCGCCGGTACCGCCGATGACGACGCCCAGGACGAGCTCCGGCCCGCTCACTCGTCCGAGCCTTCGTCGCGCATCGCGTCCCACCAGCGGCGCCGGGGCTCGCCGCCTTCGCGCGCGGCGATCAATCGGTCGAGCAGCGTCTTCACCTCGTTGAGCGGCGTTTCGCCTAGTGCCGCGCGCGCATCCGACTCGTCGGCCGCGGTGAGGAGATAATCGGTCTCGAGGTGGCCTTCCGGCGATTGCGCGCCAAGTCGCGACCACTTCACGAACAGGAAGTATGCTGCCCAGGGCGCCGTGGGGTCGGCAGTCGCCTCCGTCATGATCTCGACGCTGTACGAAAAGCCGTCGCTCCCCTCGAAAGCGGCCGGCCGGTCGTGCACCGCGGCGTATCCGCCGATGGTGTTCGCATCACCTTTGCCATGATCGGGCGGGCGAAACCGCGCGTGTGACATCACTTCTTCCTGCCAGGGAGCATCTCTCGGACAATGTTGCCGGTCATGAAGGCAACGTTGGCCGGTCGTTCGGCAAGGCGCCGCATCAGATACGGGTACCACTGCGTGCCGAACGGCACGTAGACGCGCATCCGATACCCTTCGCGCACGAGCTGTTCCTGCAGGTCGCGTCGCACGCCGTACAGCATCTGGAACTCGAATCGCGAGCGGTCGACGTCGTGCTCCGCCACAATCCGCTTTGCCTCCGCGATGAGCAGCGGATCGTGTGTCGCGATCGCCGGGTAGTTGCCATGCTCGAGGAGCGCCTGCATGCACTTGCTATAGTTCGCGTCGACCTCCCTTTTGTCAGGGAAAGCGACCGAGGCTGGCTCCTTGTACGCTCCCTTGCAGAGGCGCACGCGACAACGAAGCTGGACGGCCCGCTCGACGTCGGACCACGTGCGGTACAGATAACTCTGCAGGACGATGCCGACGTGGTTCTTGTACGCGGGATACAGGCGATCCTCGAACAGCCGGAGCGTGCGCTCGGTATACGCGCTCGACTCCATGTCGAGCCGGACGAACGTGCCGAGCGCTTGTGCGCGGCTCAACACGTCGTGCATGATCGAGACGCAGAGCTCTTCGGAGATGTCGAGTCCCATCGCCGTGAGCTTGACCGACACGTTGGCGTCGAGGCGGCGTTCGGCAATGCGGTCGAGCATGCCCAGGTACGCGGCGCCGGCGGTGCGCGCTTCGCGCTCGTTGGTGACGCTTTCGCCGAGCAGATCGATCGACGCGGAAATGCCTTTGGCGTTGAGCGCCTGGATCGCGCGAAGCGCATCTTCCAACGTTTCGCCGGCGACGAACCGACGAGCGAACTTCTTGGCCATTCGATTGTTGCGGACGAACCGGAAGACTCGCGGCTGATTCGACAGATAGAGAAGTGCGGATCGCAGCATCAGTCGCGCACCACGTGCGAGCGGAACGTGGCCGGCGCGGTGATCCGCGCCACCGGGAAGTCCGTATGCGCCGCGACGATTCCGTCGTAGAAGCTCCACTGCATCAGACCGTCTTCGCTTTCCGGCTCGAGCAGGTAGAAGGCGGCGAGGCCGCGAGGTTGACCAGCGCGAACGACGTACGAGCCCGCGTCGAGCGAGCGCCTGGCCGCCGTGCGCCACTGCCCCGCGACGTCCTTGAGCATGCGTGGCGTCTCTGATCGGCCACGATCGATCACGCTGTCGACAGCGAACGATTGCGCGACTACCCTCGCCGTTCCGTCCAGTCGCTCGACGGCGATGCCGTGTACCTGGAGGATCGGTAGGAGCACGCGAGCCGTCGCGCTGTCGAACGCGTAGGCGAACGGCAGCGTGCTGGCGAGCGTGGGAGTGAAGCTCGCCATGACCGGCATGCGCACGAGCTTGATGATGCCGGTGCGCTGGCGGTTGCCCATGCCCGCTTCGCGTTTGGTGCTGTCGGCGAGTGGCGTCACTTGCTCCACGCGAACGTCCTCGACGCGCGTGGTGTCCATGCGCGACCTGAGCGCCAGCTTGGGCGAGCTGCCCGGCGATTTCGCCCATGCGGCGACCTTGGCATCACCCTGCCGGCCGAGAGCCAGGATCTCCATGCGATGCTCCGCGACGTAGGACAGAATCTCGCTCACGAAGTCGTAGGTCGACGCCACGCGACGGGCGAATGGATCGTGCGAAAACGCTTCGCTGAGAATGCCGATCCGGTTGCGGAGTCCGTAGTAGTTGGTGCCGTAGCGCGCCAATGATTCGTAAGTCGAGAAGGCCCAGCCGCTCGTGGGAATCGAATCGGCGATGATCTGCTCGAGTGAAGGCCCGCGACCGCCGAATCCGCCGCCGCGAGGTGGACCACCGCGGCCACGCGCGGCGCTGTCAGGCGGCGCGCCGCGACCGGCCGCTCGGCCGCCTCGCGCAACACCCGGTCGGCTGAAGTCGCCGTAGTCATTGACGTAGAAGCCTTCGCGATCGAGCATCCGGGCGCGGATGTCCGAGAGCATCTTTGCCGCGAACGGAATTACGTTCACCGCCGTCGGAGTGAGCGGCGGAGAATAGGTCAATGCGTAGTCATGAATGCTCCCGTCCGTCGTATGGAGATCCATGAACAGATCGGGATTCCATGCGTTGAGCATCGCGAATGCGCCGCGTGTCTCCGGCGCATCGGCGCCGATGTAGTCGCGGTTGAGGTTCCATCCCGATGCGTTCTGCCGGGTGCCCACCAGCTCCGGACCGTTCTGTGCGCCGCGATTGCGCGCCTGTGGTCCCCACTTCTCGTTCCCGTCGGCGTTGTAGATCGGCTGCACGATGAGGACGATGGAGTCGAGGACGTTCTTGCGCGTGTCAAAAAGGAGGTCACGCAACAACGATTGCATGGCCTCCTTTCCTTCGACCTCGCCGGCGTGGATGTTCGCCTGGATGTACGCCACCGGCCGATTGAGCCGCCTCGCGTCGGCGGGCGATGTAACGAGCGGCCGTGACGCAATCACGTACGGGAGCTCGCGCCCCTCGATGGTCTTTCCGATCGACCCCGTCGAGATCCTGGCGCCGAGTGCCTTGAGCGAGTCGATGAACGAGACGACGTCCTCGTAATGCGAGGTCTCGGCGAAATTCGTCCGCTCGGCGCGAGTGAGCGGCCGTTTGCCGGCGAAGCTCTGCAGGTTGTATCTGCTCTTGTGCGGTATGGAGTACTCGTCGACCGGCTGCTGCGCGGGTGCGACGTTGACCCAGCTGGCGAGTGTGGCGACGAGCCACGCGACACGACGCATGTATTCCCCAAAACGATAGACGGGGAATTGTACCCGATCCGCTCCTCGCGACGCTACTCTGACGGCTTGGGCGCCGCGGGTCCGGAACGGAGCACCAAGCCGCGCGCTCTGGTCGTTGCCGCGACGGTGGGATCGGCGCCGCGGTCGATGTCCGCGCGGACATTACGCTGAAAGAGGGCGAAGTCCGCGTCCTTCACACCGGAGCGCTGGAGCTGAATCACCAGACTCGTCGCGGTGGCAACAGGTACATCGCGGCCGATGAGATCGATCGCGACGGCCAACGGCATCGTGACGGGCCGTTTGCCGGACGCGGCGCGGAGACGCGCGAGATCGCGCGCCGACATGCCGGCACCCAACGCGGTGGCAGCCGCCTTGATCTCGTCGCCGGTTGCGTTCGAGCCGAGCGCGCGTCGCGACGCCGCCATATGGACCGACAGGAGGTGGACGGCCGAAACGATCTTTTGACCGTCCGAGCCCTTGGCCGCTCCCTCGAGCGCCTTGTCGACCAACGGCGCGGTCGGAAGCTTGGCCACCCGCGCGGAATCGACGATCGCGTTGACGGCGACGTACGTGGGCTTGTCGAGTCGCTGCGCCAACCGCGGATCCTGCGCACTCGCCGCGCGAGCGACGAGCGTGAGCGCGACCAGCGTGCGCAGCCCCGCGGTCATTTGTTGTCTTCTACGACGATGGCCGAGTTCGGTAGCCCGTAGTCGGTGTCGATCACCCGCGGGGCCGTAGGATCGGCAACCCACAGGCTGTCGTCGACCACGAAGGAATAGCGATGGTGACCGACCGGAACCGGCGCGGTGACGGACCATACGCCGCCGCCTCGCTGTTGGGCCTGATAGGCGACATGCGACGCATCCCAGCCGTTGAAGTCGCCAACCACCGCAACCTTTTTGGCATCGGGCGCGACCAGCACGAATTGAACGCTTTGTGCCGGCGCCGCCGCGGCCGGCGTCGCAAAGAGCGCTTTGGCGATCGGCTGCGCGGCGCGGTGCAGATCCTCTTTGGCGTGGATGAGGCCGAGCGAGGCAAACAGGAGCAGCGATGCCGCCGCGAGTCCCCAGCCGAGCGGCGTGATGGTGACGGTTCGGGGCGTGGTCAAGCGCTTCCATAGACGCGCCCGAGCGTGACGCGGCAGTCGCAGCACGGTATCCATGACCCGCTCGTTGAACGAGCGGTTGACACGCACGGGCTTCCGCAGCTCGCGCGCGATCTCATCGAAATTCACGATGTCGTCGTCACGCACTGTGCACCTCACTCAACAAGTCGCGAAGTCGCTCGCAGGCGCGCATGACGCGCATCTTCAGCGCCGAAACTCCGACCCCGGTCAGCTGCGACATCTCGTCGTACCCCATCTCCTCGACGTACTTGAGCAAAAACGCTTCCCTCTGCTCGGGACGCAGGCGGTGCAGCGCGCGCTCGATCTCCTCGCGCCACGCCGCGCGGTCTTCGGGATGCTCTTCCGAGGCACCGAGCAGCGCCGCCTCGTCGGCTACGAACGTGCGCGCACGCCGTCCACGTCGTGTGCCAGCGGTTCGACACCGGTTGACCAGAATACGGAACAACCAAGCGCCGAAGCGCTCCGGATCCTCGCACCGCGGCAGGGCGCGGTAGGCGCGCGTGAAGGCGTCTTGCAGCGCCTCTTCCGCATCCTCCTGATTGCCGAGCATGTGGAGCGCGTACCGCGCGTACTGGTCTCGATACCGATCGACCAGTTCGCGAAACGCCTCCGCATCCCCGCGCAATACACGCGCGACGATCGCTGCGTCCGAGCTAGCTTCCAAGAGGCAAAGACCTGGGAATATGTACGCCGGTCACAGGCGCCCAAAAGATTGGGCGCGCTAGAGACTTCTACCGTCCTGACTCGTAAAAGCTCCGCCCGCTCGCCGCCATGTCCAGTAGCAGTCCGGCTGCGCCAAAACGCGGGTGGAACCGGAGATCGAGATCCTCCAACCGTTCTACGATCTGAGCGGCGCCAATGCTGTCCGCATACCGGAAGGGACCGCCGCGGAACGGCGGAAAGCCGATGCCGAACACCGCCCCAACGTCTCCGTCGCGCGGTGAGCGGAGAATCCCCTCCTCGAGGCAGCGAACGGCCTCGTTGACCATCGCCAGAACGCACCGTTCCGTAATCTCGGCGGCGTCGATCGCACGGCGTGGCACGCCGATGATCTCGTACACCGATTCGTCGACGCCGCCTTTCTTGCCCGACTGGTCGTACCGGTAGAAGCCGCTGGAAGCCTTCCGACCGGCTCGTCCGGCGGCCACGACTCGCCGCAAGGCGTCGGAAGGCGCCATCCGTGGCCCAAAGGCCTCGCCGAGGACGACGCCGATCTTGCCGGCGACATCGATTCCAACCTCGTCCAGCAGCGTGAGGGCGCCGACCGGGAAACCCCAATCCACAAGCGCACGATCGATCGCGTCGACCGCGGCGCCGTCGTCGAGCAACCGGCCCGCCTCGTTCATGTACGCGGAGAGCGTGCGTGTCGTGTAGAAGCCGGGGCCGTCGTTCACGACGATCACCGTCTTGCCAAGGCGCTTCCCGTACGCGACCGCGGTGACGGTGGCCTCGTGGGAGGTCTGACTCGTGGTGATGACCTCGAGGAGCGGCATCCGGTGCACGGGAGAAAAAAAGTGCATCCCCAACACGCGCTCCGGGCGTTGTGCGACCTCAGCGATCCGCGCGATCGGAATCGTGCTCGTGTTCGACGCGTAGACGGTGGTCGGATCGACCACCGGCTCGACTTCCTCGAGTACGCGATGCTTGAGCGACAGGTCCTCGAACACCGCCTCGATGACCAGGTCCGCCGACTCGAAGCCGGAGTAGTCCGTGGTGGCGCCGACGAGGCTCGTCCAATCATCGGCTTGCCGGCGAGTGATCTGGCGGCGCACGACGCGTTCCTGGAACACACCGCGAATGGCGGCGAGGCCCTTGCCGATGCGCGCCGTGTCCGTGTCCTTGAGGCGAACCAGCGTACCTTGTTGCGCGGCAACCGACGCGATGCCCGCGCCCATGACTCCGGCGCCGAGCACGGCGATCCGCTCGATCTCGCGAGGCCTGGGCGGGGGCTCGGGTACGCCCGGGTCTTTCTTGAGCGCATTGCTCGCAAAGAACAAAAAGACGAGTTGGCGCGAGACAGCCGTCATCGCCACCTCGCCGAACAGCCGCGACTCCTCGCTCAGGCCATGATCCACGCCTTGCGCGTAGCCGGCCTGTACGGCTTCGAGCGCCGCGAGGGGCGCCGGGTAATGACCGTGCGTTTTCTCGAGGACGCTCTGCCGCGCTTTCTTGAAGACCAGTCCGCGGCCGATCGGGTTGTG
>DATISA010000041.1:0-38380 GCA_035469245.1 Gemmatimonadaceae bacterium | reverse complement strand
GGCATTCGTCTGAGTCTGGGACACGAGCAAGTAGGTGAACGAGGAGATCGGGTAGGCATTCCGTCCCGGCGCGTTCACGATCGACATGCGGAAATCAGTGTTCGCGGGGAGCTTCGCCGCAATCCCCGCGGCGGATTCGGTCACCGACTCGATGCTCGGCAGCACGAACGTGCCAGCCGCGTTCTTGATCGCCGCGTATGGAATCTTGTTCTGGCGCGCGTACGCGAGCTCCACGTACCCAACGGCGCCAGGTACCTGCTTCACCTGACCCGCAACGCCATCGTTGCCTTTCCCGCCAAGTCCCACCGACCACTTGAGCTCCTTTCCCTTTCCCGGCCCGGCTTTCCACGCCCCGCTCGTGGCGGTCAGGTAGTCGGAAAAGATGTACGTCGTCCCGCTGCCGTCGGTACGATGCACCACCAGAATGTCACGATTCGGCAGCTTCACACCCGGGTTCAGCGCCGCGAGCTCCGGCGCGTTCCACTTCGTGACTTTGCCCAGATATATGTCAGCGATGACCGGGCCGGTGAGGTTGAGGGGCTTCGCCAGCTCGGGAAGGTTGTACGCGACCACGACCGCGCCAAGGACGGTCGGGATGTGGTAGGCAGGCGTCTTGAGATTTGCCGACTCTTCGTCGGACATCGGTGCATCCGACGCACCAAAATCGACGGTACCTTCGGTGAACTGCTTGATTCCCCCGCCCGAGCCGATCGCCTGATAGTTGATCTTGACGCCCGCCTTGGCGGCGTACGTATCGAACCACTTCTCGTAAATCTGCTTGGGAAAGGTTGCGCCGGCGCCCGTCAAGTCCTGGGCGCGCGCGGTTGTGCCGATCGCGAGCCCCGCGACAACAGAACAGCCGATCAACCGTGAAACGCGTGCGAGCACGTGTGACTCCTATCGTTGGAGTTAGTGCTCGCAACCTCGACCAACCCGGTAACGGCAATGTCCCAGCTGTCGTAACGGTTGTGTCACCGCCACGCGGACGACTCGCGTAAGCGCACGCCCGGGTCGTTACACGGCCGTTACACGACGTTACCGAGATGGTTGCACACCCAGGCGAGTGTTCTGCCGATGACGGCCGCATCCGTGGTCTGGAGCGACAGTATGCGTGGGAGTAGACCGTGAGAAACGCTTTCGTCCGAGTAGCCGTGGCTGGCGCGCTGCTCGGGGCATCCGCATGCGGGTCGGAAGCATCGAGGAGCGCCGGCGATACGACGCGGACCGCCGCCCCTGCGGGCGGCGTCGACCTCACCGGAGCTGGTGCGACGTTCCCGTATCCGCTGTACTCGAAGTGGTTCAGCGAGTACGCCGCGAAGACGGGTGTGAAGATCAACTATCAGTCGATCGGCTCGGGCGGCGGGATTCGACAGCTATCCGAGCAGACCGTCGACTTCGGCGCGTCCGACGCGCCAATGACGGACGATGAGTTGGCGAAGGCGCGAGGAGGCGAGGTCCTGCACGTACCGACCGTCATCGGTGCCGTCGCGATCGCCTACAACTTGCCGACGGTTAAGCAGCCGCTCAGGCTCAGCGGCCCCGTCGCGGCGGACATCTTCCTCGGAAAGCTCACGCGGTGGAGTGATACGCGAATCGCGGTGCTCAACCCGGGCGTCACGCTGCCCAACTCCGACATCCTCATCGCGCATCGATCCGATGGCAGCGGCACGACATTCATCTTCACCAGCTACCTCTCCGCTGTGAGCGGAGATTGGAAGTCCGGCCCAGGGGCGGGGAAACAAATCCAGTGGCCGGCGGGGATTGGCGGTAAGGGCAACGAGGGAGTCGCGGGAACGATCAAGCAGACGCCCGGCGCGGTCGGATACGTCGAGTTGGCGTACGCGCAGCAGAACAACCTGCCCACGACGCTGGTCCAGAACGCGGACGGCCAGTTTGTCGCTCCTTCGATCGAGGGCGCCACCGCCGCGGCGCAAGGAGCAGTGTCGAAGCTCCCGGCGAATACGGACTATAGAGTCTCGATCGTCAACGCCACGGGGGCCGCCTCGTATCCCATTGCCTCGTTCACATGGCTCCTCGTGTACCGGCACATGGCGGATCCGGCCAAGGCCAAGAAGCTCGCCGAATTCGTTCGGTGGGCTCTGACCGATGGGCAGAAGGATGCTTCGGATTTGGCGTATGCACCGCTTCCGTCATCGATGGCAAAGGCGCTCGTCGCCCGCGTCGACTCGATATCGTCCGGGTCGACGAGGTGACGGAGGGCGTCGCGCGTCCACCCGCGGCGGCGTCAGTCGCCGGCCGCAGCGTACTTCGCATCGACGCCTCATTGCGCGGCGACCGCGTCTATCGTTGGCTCACGACCGGATTCGCCCTCGTCATTCCGATCCTCCTTGCGACGATCGCGTGGGCGGTCTTCCGTGCCGGCTGGCCCGCGCTCCGGCACTTCGGCATCGCGTTCTTCACGGAGAGCGACTGGGACCCCGTGAATGGACATTTCGGCGCCGCGCCGGCGGTGTACGGCACGATCGTGTCGTCGGCAATCGCGATCGTGCTGGCCACACCGCTCGCCGTGGGCGTGGCGATCTTTCTCTCGGAGTTCGCGCCACGACGCGTGCGACAACCGGTCGCGTTCCTCGTCGATTTGCTCGCCGCGATTCCGAGCGTGGTGTACGGCCTGTGGGGCATCCTCGTGCTCGTGCCGTTCCTGCGAGAACAAGTGATGTCATTCATCGGTGACACGCTCCACGTGGGTGGCAGCCCGCTGTTCGCCGGTCCGGCGTATGGACCGAGCATGTTGGCGGCGGGCTGCATTCTCGCGATCATGATCCTGCCGTACATCTCGGCCGTGACGCGCGAAGTGCTGTTGGCGGTGCCGCGATCACAACGCGAAGCCGCGCTGGCGCTCGGCGCCACGCGTTGGGAGATGATCTGGGACGCGGTGCTGCCCTACGCGCGGTCGGGGATCGTGGGCGGCGTCATCCTCGGGCTGGGGCGGGCACTCGGCGAGACGATGGCGGTGACCATGGTCATCGGCAACGCGCACGACATCTCCGCTTCGTTGTTCGCGCCGGGCTACACCATGGCGTCGCTGATCGCCAACGAATTCAGCGAAGCGACGACCGATCTGCACGTGTCCGCCCTCATGGCTGTGGGCGCGGGCGCGGTCAATTGGACCTTCTTCACGCACATGCCCGTGCCGGCCGGCGAACCGGGCGGCGGGATGGCCAACGCGATTGCCGGCACGGCGATCATCGTGCTCATTGCGTCGGCAATCGGGCTTCCCGTCGGTGTCGGCGCGGGACTCTACCTCGCCGAAAGGCGTAGCGCACGACTGGCCACGAGCGTGCGATTCCTCTCGGACGTCCTGAACGGGCTGCCCTCGATCGTGCTGGGCATTTTCGCGTGGCAGCTGCTCGTACGGCCATTCAAGCACTTTTCCGCGCTCGCCGGCGCCGTGGCGCTTGCGGCAATGATGATCCCGCTCGTCACGCGAACGACCGAGGAGATGATCCGCCTCGTTCCCGTCGCCACTCGTGAGGCGGCGCTGGCGCTCGGCTACACGAAATGGCGGACGTCGCTCGACATCGTGCTGCGCACGGCCCTTCCGGGAATCGTGACCGGATCGCTGGTCGCTGTGGCGCGCATCGCCGGAGAGACGGCGCCGCTGCTCTTCACCGCGCTCGGGAATCAATTCTGGTCGCTGTCCGCGACCCGTCCAATCGCGGCACTCCCTCTTCAGATCTACACCTATGCGGTTTCTCCGTACGACGACCAGCACGCGCAGGCCTGGGCCGGGGCGCTCGTTCTCATCGGGCTCGTCCTCATCATCAGTGTCGCGGCACGTCTGGCGACGAGATCCCGATTCGGATTGGGCGGCGATTGAGCGCGAGGTGCCCATCATCGCAACGACGGAAACCGCGGCGGCCGCACCGGTGTGCATCGCCACCGAAGATTTGTCGGCGTCCTTCGGGGAAACGCGTGCCGTACGCGACGTGTCGTTCACCATTCAGACCGGACAGGTCACCGCGATCATTGGCCCGTCCGGCTGCGGAAAATCGACGCTCCTCCGCTGTCTCAACCGGTTGCACGAAACCATTCCCGGCGCGCGCGTCGAGGGCGTCGTGCGATTCGAAGGGCGCAATATCTACGATCCCGGCGTGAGCGCGATCGCCATTCGTCGCCACATCGGCATGGTGTTTCAGCGCCCGACGCCGTTTCCAACGATGTCGATTCGCGACAACGTTGCCGCGGGTCTCAAGGTGCTTCCGCGCGGCGAGCGGCCGCCAAAGCGAGAGACCGGAGAGATCGTCGAGCGAGCGCTCCGCCGCGCGGCGCTCTGGGACGAGGTTGCCGACCGACTCGATGGCAGCGCGATCGCATTGTCGGGCGGTCAGCAGCAGCGGCTGTGCATCGCTCGCGCGCTGGCGACCTCGCCCATCGTGCTCCTGCTCGACGAGCCGACGGCCTCGCTCGACCCGATCAGCACGCAGCGCATCGAGGAGCTGGTGTACGAGCTGCGGTCGCAGCTCACGGTGATCATCGTGACGCACAACATGCAACAGGCGGCTCGCATCTCGGACCGCACGGCGTTCATGCTGGCCGGTGAGCTGATCGAATACGGTCCAACCAACGCCATCTTCACGACGCCCGGGGATCCGCGCACCGAAGCATACGTCACGGGACGGTTCGGATGACGGCGTCACTGGCTCGAGCAACCAGCTCCTCCGCGGAAACGGCGCGCGGCGTCGTGGAGGCCGATCGCTTCTCGTTCTGGTACGGAAAGGTCCAGGCACTGCACGACATCACCCTGACGGCCGAGCCAGCGAGCGTCACGGCACTGATCGGTCCATCAGGGTGTGGGAAATCGACCTTTCTGCGCTCGATCAACCGGATGAACGCCTTGCTCCCGGGTGTGCGGCACGCGGGCAACCTTCGCCTCGACGGAACCGACGTGTATTCCAGCGAGGTGGACCCGGTGACGTTGCGCCGGCGAGTCGGAATGGTCTTCCAGCGCTCGAATCCGTTTCCGAAGTCGATCTACGAGAACGTGGCATACGGACCGCGCATCAACGGGGTGGGCAGCCGCTCCGACCTCGACGAGCTGGTCGAGTCGGCGCTGCGGCGCGCGGCGCTCTGGGACGAGGTGAAGGACCGTTTGCGCGAGAGCGCGTGGAAGCTGTCCGGCGGCCAGCAGCAGCGATTGTGCATCGCCCGCGCACTCGCCAACGAGCCCGAGGTGTTGCTGCTCGACGAGCCGGCGAGCGCGCTGGATCCGATAGCGACGCAGAAGATCGAGGAGCTCGTGTACGAGTTGCGGCGCGACCTCACCATCATCATCGTGACGCACAACTTGCAGCAAGCGGCGCGCGTCTCCGACGTCACCGCCTTCTTCTACCTCGGTCGACTGATCGAAGTCGGCCCGACGAACCGTATGTTCACCAGCCCGCGCAACGACCAGACCGAGGCTTACATCACCGGGAGGTTCGGATGACGCCGACCGACGGCGCCGCCGGCAGCGGCTTCAGGCACTTCCACGAGCAGCTCGCCCATCTCAAGCAGCGCCTGCTCGACATGTCCGATCTCGCCACGTCCTTGCTCGATCTGTCCGTCGACGCGCTGCTCAACCGGAACGCCAGCACGGCCGAGGCCGTGGTTTCCGGCGACAAGGAGCTCGACGCACTCGAGCTCGAAGTCGAGGATCTGGCGATCGCGCTTCTTGCGCTCCAGCAGCCGATGGCGCGTGACCTCCGCTTCATCATCGCGGCGATCAAGGTCTCGAACGACCTGGAGCGCGTGGGCGACCACGCCGTCAACATCGCGCAATGCGCCGTGCGACTCGCCGGAATCAGCACGATGCTCACGCCCGATCCCGAGATCGCCGAGATGGCGCGGCGGGCGCGACAGATGCTGCAGGACGCGCTGACGGCATTGGTACGAGCCGACGGCGCAATGGGTCGCGCCGTCTGCCGCGCCGACGACGCGGTCGACGCGCTCCACAATTCGCTATTTCGAATTCTCGTGACGCACATGATGGAGGATGCGCGCACGATCACCCCGTCGCTCGAGCTCTTTCTCGTGAGCCGCAACCTCGAGCGCGTGGCCGATCTCGCGACGAACATCGGCGAGGACGCGGTTTTCCTCGCCGAGGGAAAGCAGATCAAGCACCACGCCGAGGATCAGACGCGCCCGGCGGCCCCGCCGGAAAATGCACGGTGATCGTCGTCCCCTGGCCGACGACGCTCTCGGCGCGCACCGAACCGCCGTGCGCCTCGACGAGATGGCGCACGATCGCCAATCCGAGTCCCGTCCCGCCCTCGCCGCGGCCGCGTCCTGAATCGACACGATAGAAACGCTCGAAGATCCTGCCGAGGTGCTCGGTCGGAATGCCGGTGCCGGTGTCGCGCACGCTCACCGTCACGCCTCCGTTCGCCGGCGCCTCGGCACGTACGGTAATGCCACCGCGTGCCGTGTGACGGACGGCGTTCTCGACGAGGTTCGACAGGATCTGTCGCAGCGCCGTGGGATCAGCGTCGACGCGGCGCGCGCCGTTCTGTGCCTCGAACGTGAGAGTGAGGCCCTTGGCATCTGCCGACCGCCGTACGGCCGTGAACACGTCGCTGACGACGCCCGCGAGGTCGTTCGAGACCACATTCGGAATCCAGCTTCCCGACTCGTAGCGCGACAGGTCGAGGAGGTCGTCGACGATGCGCTGCATGCGTCGCGCGTTCGATTCGATCGTCTCGACGAACCGGAGCCGGTCCGCTTCGGGCAGGTCGCGATCGCGCAGCGTCTCGGCGAACCCGCCGATGACCGTGAGCGGCGTCTTGAGCTCGTGCGAGACGTTCGCCACGAAGTCGCGGCGAATCGTCTCGAGCCGCCGGCGCGTGGTGAGATCCATCACGACCAGCACCGCGCCGCCGTCGGGTAGCGGTCGCGCCGTGATGAGAAGCGTGCGATCATCGAGTCGGAGCTCGGTGGGCTCGGTCGGAGCGCCCTGCATCGCGCCGCGCACCGCCTCGCGCACGAGCCGCTCGGGCGGCAGCAGATCGACGGAAAAGGGCGGTGCGACGCCGAGCGACAGAAGCCGCCGCGCGCTGTCGTTCAGTCGCACGACCTCGCCGCGTGCACTCACCGCCACGATCCCTTCGTCCAACGAATCGACGACCGCCCCGAGCAACGCATCCTCTGCCTCGAGGGCCGACAGGCGGGCGGAGAGCTGTTCGGTCATGCGATGGAGCGCGCGGGCGAGGTCACCGACTTCGCCCGGCGCGGCGAGCGACGGCCGCCGATTCAGGTCGCCGGCCGCAATCGCTTGCGCGACGTCCCTCAGCTCGATGATTGGCCGGGACACCGTGCGGGAGAAAGCCCACGCCAGCACGAACGCGCCGGCGAGCGCGATGATGCCGGCCCACAGCACGTCGCGCTGCGCACCGCCGACGATCTCTCGAAACTTCGAAGTCGTCACGGATACGCGTACGTAGCCGAGCGGGTGACGCACTGCGAAGTAGATCTCGTCGTCGCCGGCCGACGGGCTTCGTCGCATCGATGTGCCGGCGCCCGACTTGCGTGCTTCGGCGACTTCGGGTCGCTGCAGATGGTTCTGCAGTCTGCGCAACGCCTCGTCGTCGAACTCGGAATCGCCTTCGACCACGCCTGTGGAATCGATCAGCGTCACGCGCCGTCCAAGGGCGGCGCCCGCGACGTTGGCGAGGGAGTCGGCATTGCGCTCGCGCGTCCACGCCGCGGCGACGATGCGTGCCTCGCGCTCGAGCTCGCGCCGGGTCTCGTCGGCCAGACGATCGCGCAGGCGGTTCCCCGCGATCGCCACGATGCCCGCGACGAGCACGGCGACGAGCGCGAGGGAACCGGTGAGCAATCGCTGCGTGAGCGTCACGGGCCGCGAGCTGGCGCGCTGTTCAGCCGATACCCGAACCCGCGAACCGTTTCGATCAAGTCGCCGGCCGCGCCCAGTTTGGTCCGGAGCCGTTGCACGTGCATATCGACCGTGCGGGTCTGAATGTCCGGCGCCGCGTCCCAGACGGTCTCGAGCAGCCGGGCGCGGCTCTGCACGCGCCCTCGGCGTTCGGCGAGCAGCAGCAGCAGCTTGTACTCGGTCGGCGTCAGATCGATCGGATGATCGTCCACCGAGACCTGGTGCGCCGCGCGATCGATGCTGATCGGTCCGAGCGCGAGCACGTCGGCGCCGGCTCCGCCCCCGGCATGTACCCGCCGCAGGATCGCGCCCACACGCAGCACCAGTTCCTGGGGACTGAACGGTTTGGTGAGATAGTCGTCGGCGCCCAGTGCCAGCCCGCGTATGCGATCCTGCTCTTCGCGGCGTGCGCTCAACATCAGGACAGCGACGTTTCGCGTCGCGGACTCGGCCCGTAACTGTTCGAGAACGTCATACCCTGACATGCCGGGCAGCATCAGGTCGAGTATGACGAGCGCCGGGCGCTCCTGCTTTGCGGCGACGAGGGCGTCAGGGCCGTTGCCCGCGGTCGAGACACGATAGCCCGCTTTGAGCATGTGATACGCGACGAGCGCGACGATGTCCGACTCGTCGTCGACGACGAGGATGCGCTCAGCGGACGCGCCGGACGCATCGGTCACCACGCCGGTTCCGTTCTCGGCTGCATGCGCGCGAGCGCTCACGAGCGGACGAACGGCTCTGTCAGGTCCGAATGGGTCATTCGTACTGTAAGCTCGTGAGGGGCGGTATCGAGTTGAAGCTCCCGGCCGTCACGATCTGGTATCGAACCCGCTCAGCCCGTCGGGCGCCGGGTCGACCGTCGATTGCTGGGCGGACGCCGCCGAACCGGAGGCTGCTCCGCCGCCGGCGTCACCGGGCGCGTGCCTTCGAGCGGCAGCGGCGCGCCGCTCGCCAGCACCCGCGCGATCACTTCCGTGTCCAAGGGTCGCGCGAAGTAGTGACCCTGTCCCAGCACGCAGCCCAACCGCCGGACGCGGGCGAGCTGCTCGGCGCGCTCGATTCCTTCCGCCACGGTCGTGAGGCCGAGCGTGTCGCTCAACGTCACGATCGTGCGGACGAGGGCCACGTCGTGATCGTCGTGGTCGATGCGGGCCACGAACGATTTGTCGATCTTGAGTATGTCGACCGGGAAACGCTGCAGGTACCGAAGCGAGGAGTATCCCGTACCGAAATCATCGATGGCGACGCGTACGCCGAGCGACTTTAGCTCGCGCAGCCACGGCAAGCTTCCCTCGCTGTCGGCCATGAGCTCGGTCTCGGTGATCTCGAGGACGAGACGCGACGGCTCCAGTCCGGACGCCGCGAGCGCTACGGCGACGTCGACGGCCAGGGTCGGATCGCTCACGTGCCGGCCGGTGACGTTCACCGTGACGGTCGGCGCTCCCGGCAGGTTGACCGCGGTACGGCACGCCTCGTTGAGCACCCACCGCCCGAGCGCGCCGATGATCCCGCTCGACTCGGCGAACCCGAGAAATGCGCCGGGCAGCAGTTCGCCGCGCGTGGGGTGTGTCCAGCGTACGAGCGCTTCGATGCCGCGCACCTGTCCCGTGTCGAGCGCCACAATGGGCTGATAGGCGAGACGGAACTCGCTGCGCTCCAGTGCCGGCGTGAGTTCGGCCTGGATCTGCGCCCGCGCCACCCGCTCGGCGTGCATCTCCGGCTGGAACCATTGATAGCCGCCTCGCGCGCCGGTTTTGGCGGCGTACATCGCGGTGTCGGCGTTCCGAATCAGGTCATCCGCGTGCAGTCCCGGCGCACCACGCGCGAGGCCGACACTCGTCGCCACCGTGACCTCGCGATCCTGCAGATTGATTGGGCGCCGCATCGCGGTGATCAGGCGCGCCGCGACGGTCTCGGGGTCGTCGGTGTTGGCGAGCAACACCGCGAACTCGTCTCCGCCGAGTCGCGCGACGGTGTCGCTGCCGCGTGTTGCTTCCAGCAGTCGCTCGCCCACCGCGGCCAGCAATCGGTCGCCGACATCGTGGCCGGCCGTGTCGTTGATCCCCTTGAAGTCATCGAGGTCGAGAAAGAGGATGGCGACGCGCTCGGGCTGCGCGCTCCAGCGCGCCAATGCGGCTTCGACCCGCTCGCGGAACCGGGCGCCGTTCGCGAGGCCAGTCAACGTGTCGTGCGACGCCTGATGCGCGAGGCGCGCTTCGAGCGCCATGCGCGCGCTCACGTCGCGAACGATCGTGGTTATGAAGACCTCGCCACCTGCCTGCCATCGGCTGATTGCCAACTCGACCGGGAACGTGCTGCCATTCTTTCGGAGTCCGTCACGTGTGACCGGTCCATTGGTGAGATGTGGCGCGCGACCGGCCGTGAGCTCGGCGTATTCGATGAAGTGCGCGTCGCGGCGCGCCTCGGGAATCAATATGTCGAGAGGCTGTCCAACCGCCTCTTCGGCCGTGTACCCGTAGACCTGCTGCGCCGCCGCGTTCCAGAAGAGAATTCGGCCAGCGGCATCGGTCGTGAAGATCGCGTCGGTTGCCGTCTCGACGACCGATCGGAAATGCGCCTCTGACGCCTGGACGGCGACGAGCGTGCGTCGGCGGTCGACGATTGCGTCATCGAGTGCCGCGGCGAGGGCGTGGTTCGCGGCGGCAAGCACCTGCGTGCGCGCCCCGGACTCGGTTTCCGGGTCGAGTTCGGAGATCGTCTGGTAGCGGGCGCGCTGCGCCAGCATGACGAGAAAGCCGGCAAGGACGAGCGTTTCGGCGGTGAGGGCGCCAAGCGGCGCCCAGGTCAGCGGGAGAAAACCACCGTGCGGGCCGAACGTGATGCTGTACGCGCCGACCGTGAGGATGATCGCGAGGATCGACAACCCGGCGCCGGCAATCGCGCGCGAGAGCGCGCGCTGGCCCGTCTCGCGCCCGGTGAACGACGCAGCCTCGGAAGCCGGCCAGTCAGCAGGCCCCGCGATGTCGGGCGCGTGCGCGCCTTGCGCGGAGCCGTGATCTGGGCCGGTGGCCAAGCTGCTGCGATCCATCAACTTAGCAAGTGCGGAGAGGAGCTGGATTGGTTCGAACCGAGGCCCCGTATTTGAGACCTGAGGACGCGATTCAAAGACGATTTGGCGAGCCAAGCGCCACGCGCTTCGCTGTGGCGTTGGACCGGCCGCGTCCCGTGGAAATCCGGCGGACGCGATCGGCCGCTTTATCACGTGCGACGCCCGGCTGGCGGTGCGGGGATCCGCGTCAGGCGACGGGCTCGATACAGCGCGGATCGTCCACGCCGTGGTTCACGAACTGCTCGCTGGTGACCACGAGCTCCATGTCTTCGGCGTGCCTCGGCCCGAGCAGGCGCGCGAGTCGATCGCGATCGGTGATCGCGACGTCGAGCCATTCGCGTTGCTGCGCCTCATCGAGGATGACTGGCATGCGATCGTGCGGCACGGAGGCGAGCAACTCGTTGGCTTCCGTCGTCACGATCGTGCAGCTGTCGACCGACACACCGGTCGCTCGGTCGGTCCACCGGTCCCAAAGCCCGGCGAGCGCCATCGGACGATGGTCGCGAAAGCGAATATGGCGGGGGCGGCGATCCTTGCTGGGCTTCTTGGGCCACTCGTAGAAGCCGTCAATGAGAATCAGGCAACGACGATTCTTGAATGGCGCGCGGAACGTCGGCTTGTCGGCGAGTGTTTCAGCGCGGGCGTTGAAGGTCGGAAACTTGAGCTCCGGCTCCCTGGACCACGAGGGAATGAGTCCCCAGCGGAGGAGCGTCAATTCCAGCTCGCCATCGACGAGCCGCATCACCGGGAGATCCTGAGTCGGTCGGATGTTGTACCGCGGCCGCTTCCAATCCGTGGGGATGAACTTGCGATGGAACTCGACGGCGATCTGTTCGACGCCGTCCGGGTCGATGATGGTCGCGCGGCCGCACATGATTCGCTACGGCTTGGCGGGAACGCTCACGAGCCGCTCCGCCGACATGCCTTCGGCTTCGGCCTGGAAATTCACCACGACTCGGTGACTGAGCACCGGCACCGCCATCGCGTTCACGTCCTCGAGATCCGGGACGGCGCGTCCATCCATCGCGGCGCGTGCCTTGGCGCCGAGGATCAGATATTGGGATGCGCGGGGCCCCGCGCCCCAGCTCACGTATTTCTTCACGAGCGGCGTGGCTTCGTCGGCGTTCGGCCGCGTGGAGCGAGCGAGTCGCACGGCATAGCTCACGACCGAAGGCGGAGCGGGCAGCCGGCGCACGAGATGCTGGAGGTCGAGGAGCTGCTCGGCGTTGAGCGTCGATCGAATGTCGACCGCGAGATCACCCGTCGTCGCGGTCACGATGCGCTCCTCCTCGTCGCGCGTCGGATAGTCGATGACGAGCTGCATCATGAATCGGTCGAGCTGCGCTTCGGGCAACGGGTACGTGCCCTCCTGCTCGATTGGATTCTGTGTCGCGAGCACGAAGAACGGCTCCGGCAACCGATGGGTTTGCCCGGCCGCGGTCACGGCGTGTTCCTGCATGGCCTGGAGGAGCGCCGCCTGCGTCTTCGGCGGCGCGCGGTTGATCTCGTCGGCAAGCACGACGTTGGCGAAGATCGGACCCTTGGCAAACTTGAAGAAGCGGCGGCCGGTCGCGTGGTCTTCCTCGAGCAGCTCGGTGCCGGTGATGTCGCTCGGCATGAGGTCGGGCGTGAACTGCACGCGCGAGAAGCTGAGATCGAGCGCCTGCGCCACGGTCTGGACGAGCAGCGTCTTGGCCAGCCCGGGCACGCCGACCAGCAGGACGTGGCCGCCGGCGAGGAGCGCGGCGACGAGATCGTCGACGATCTTGTGCTGGCCGACGATGCGTCGCCCGATCTGCTCGATGAGCGCCGACCGGGCACGCGCGAGTTGATCGAGAAGCTCGACGTCTCGCGAGTCGTCCACCGGCTGCTGTCGCATTGCCACTCGGGTTGCTCCCTTGCGGTGATGTGGGGAACCTAACCTCGGCGCGGCAGCGGGAGAAAGAGGGCGGGGCAACGGAGCCACGAAACACGACGGGCCGCCCCGCGGCGGCCCGGCTCGCTCATGATTTTTTAGAGAACGCTCAAGCTCTGCTTACGGAACGTCGAACTCGGAGCGTTGCTCGGCGGGAAAATTCGCGCTGTTGAGCGTCGCGACGACGGTGTAGTGCCCGGGTTTCACGCCGGCGTTCCACGCGCCGTCCGCTTCCACCGACTCGCCGCTGCCGAGGAATTTGTTCTGCACGCCCTGCGTGAACATCCGGCCATTCGACCAACGCCACACCTCGCGTCCGGCCGAATCGAGGACCGCGAAGTCGCCGACCTGGCCGTTCGGGAATCGCAGCTCGACATGCTTTCGGCCGACGTTCTTGACATTGAGAGCGAATCGGGCCGTCCGCTTCGCCACTTTGATCATCAAGTGCGAATCGAACTTTGTCTCGTCGCGGCCCTTCTTGTCGTGTGCGCGCAGCGCGGTGTGTGTTGCTGCGCCAACTGGTGTCACGGAGAGTGCGCTTGCGAGTGCGGGCGCTTGCGTGCGGTTTCGCGGTCCACACGCGAAAGCGAGCGCGCCGGCGCACAGCAGCGAAAAGATCAGACGTCTGTTCATGTCCCGGTGGCGGGCGGGGTGGGCCGCAAACCGTTGTGAGTCACGACGGCTCACAAATCGTGCGGCTGCCATCTTATCAACCGCTTGACGGTTAGTCAACAACGGAGGTAACAGCAAACTTGCGGCTGGTCATCAACTTAGCAATCTCGTCGGTAAACTGCTAATGGCCTTTACAGCTGTGGCCGTTTGCTTGCGAAAAATTTCACAAGCTCGTAGATTTTGCACCGCATGGACGGGGGGCGAGGCGGCAGCCATCGCGGGAATCCGGTCCGGGGCAGCGGCCGAGACCGATCCGCGCCCGGGGTCACCGGGGCGGAGTTCGCCGGCATCGGCGTCCAGTTCGCGCTCACCATTCTGCTTTTTGTCTTCCTTGGGGTGTGGCTCGACCGCCGGCTTGGAACGTCCCCATGGCTGCTCCTGATCTCGGTCTTTGCGGGCGCGGCCGGTGGTTTTTACTCGATGTACCGCCGAATCACCGTGGCGCAGCGGCGTGACGCGAAAGCGAGAGCCGAGCGCAGGGGTGAAAGCGGCTCCGAGGGCGAGCAGTGAGTCGCGCATTCGTGAAATACGCGATGCTCACCGCCGGGCTGGCGCTCGTGGCCGGCGCGCTGCTCTCGCTGGTATTCCGCGGTCCGGGTGATCGCCCGGCCGTGTGGTTGAGCGCGGCGGTCGCGGTTGTCGTCCAACTCCTGGCCTTCGCGCTTTCGCATGTGGCGGGGCGGGTGAGTCTGGCGGCGCGCCTGGGAACCGGCGCGCTCGTACGATTCGTGGCGGTGGTGGCGTACGCGGTGCTCGTGGCATTGGCGCTCAAACTTCCGCTCCCGGCGGCGCTCGTCAGCCTGGTGACTTTCTTTTTCCTGTCGACACTGCTCGAACCACTGTTGATCAAACAATGACTCTGCGTTCGTTCTTCGCGGTGACCCTGCTTTCCGGCGCGCTGGCGCTGCCTGTCCCGGCCGCGAGCCAGGAGCCCGCGTCCCGACCCGCCGTGGCACAAGAGGGACCCCGCGACCCCGGTCACCAGATCGAGAAGAAGCTCGGACCCGCTGACATCATCATGCCGCACATCACGGACTCGAAGACGATCGAGTATCCGTGCTACCACGGTTTGGGCGAGTGGGCCTGCGAGCACACCTTCGCGATCCACAATGTCACGATCGCCGGCCGCACCTTCGACATGGGCCTCACGAAGCACATCTTCTTCATGCTGCTGGCGGGGCTCATCGTGGCGGTGGTGCTCATCTTCACGGCGCGCGCGCACGTGCG
Source organism: Gemmatimonadaceae bacterium (assembly GCA_035469245.1). Classification (GTDB taxonomy): domain Bacteria; phylum Gemmatimonadota; class Gemmatimonadetes; order Gemmatimonadales; family Gemmatimonadaceae; genus JAQBQB01. Next base: position 23,605 of record DATISA010000041.1, on the reverse strand, counting down.
GGCCACCAGGCGACTGGGCCGCCCCAAGGGCTTTGCCGCGGCACTGGAGGCGGTGATCCTCTACCTGCGCGACGAGATCTACATCCCGGTTCTGGGCGGGCACGGCGGCGAACGCTACGTGCCGTTCTGCCTGACTCTCTTCTTCTTCATTCTGTTCTGCAATCTGTTCGGGCTGATTCCCTACGGCTCGACACCCACCGGCAACGTCGCCGTCACCGCGACGCTGGCGATCGTCACGTTCATCGTGATCGAGGCCGCCGGAATCAAGGCACTCGGCAAAGGCTACCTCGGCACGATCTTCTACTGGCCGCACGAGGGCCCGGCCCTCATGAAGCTGATGACGATCATCATGACGCCGGTCGAGATCGTCGGAAAGTTCACGAAGCCGTTCGCGCTCACGATCCGTCTCTTTGCGAACATGATCGCCGGCCACGTCATCATCCTCGCGCTGATCGGGCTGATCTTCATGTTCGGCATCAAGATCTTCCTGGCACCGGTGTTGATGGCGCTGTTCATCATGCTGCTGGAGATACTGGTCGCGTTCATTCAGGCATTCATTTTTTCGCTGCTGGCTGCGGTGTTCATCGGTCAGATCAGGATGGCGCATCATTGAGCTCGAGGGCTCGAGGGCTCGAGGGCTCGTTACTCCATCTTCTCGAACCTTCGAACCTTCGAACCTTCGAAACCCTCGAGCCTTCGAGCCTTCGAATTCCCCCTTGGCGGAGTTCGCTCCAACCGCCAGGTCTGTATCCAGGCGAGCGCCTGGAGATGCCCGTTGAGCCCCGGGGCTCGCTGACGGGCGGCGCCATGCAGGACACGGCGCGGAGCTGCGAAGTGTACGACACAACGGATTGGAGAACTGACATGGCAATTCTTCCAATGCTGCAGGCCGCTGCCGGGAGCTTCAACTCCCAGTATACCGGTGCGTGGGCGATGCTCGGCGCCGGCATCGGCGCTGGCCTTTCGGCAATCGGTGCGGGCATCGGTATCGGCCGCATCGGCGCCGGGGCGACTGAGGGCATGGCTCGCCAGCCCGAGATCGCCGGCACGATTCAGACGGGCGCGCTGATTCTCGCCGCGCTCATCGAAGGCGTCGCACTGTTCGGCGTCGTCGTTTGCTTGATGATCGAGCTGAAGACGTACTTCTGATGCTCACGCGTCGTGGCGGCCCCGGGGCCGTCACGACGTGACCCATCCTCCGATTGAGACATACCATGCGCATGGTTTCGTATTCGGCATTGTTCGTCGCATTCCACGCGGGTGTCGCCGCTGCTCAGGAGTCGAGCGCACCAGCCCCGAGTGGCGGCGGGTTGATGAGCCTCCAGCTCAACCTGATGTTCTGGACGCTCGGCATCTTTCTCGTCCTGTACTTCCTCCTCCGCAAGTTCGCGTTCGGACCGATCACCGCCGCCGTCGAGGCGCGCGAGAAGGCACTCGAGGACGCGATCGAGGGCGCCAAGCGCGACCGCGACGCGGCGGCGAAAGTCCTCGCCGAGCATCAGGCGCAGCTCGATGCGGCCCGTGGCGAGGCGCAGAAGCTGATTGCCGACGGCCGCTCTGTCGCGGAAAAAATGCGAGCCGACCTGCTCGAGCAGACTCGCCGCGAGCAACAGGACATGCTCGAGCGAGCGCGCCGCGAGATCGAGACCGAGAAAGAGCGCGCAATCGCGCAGCTTCGCCGTGAGGCCGTCGACCTGGCGCTCGCCGGCGCGAGCAAGGTGATCGAACAGAACCTGGAGAACGAAAAAAACCGGCAGCTCGTCGAGCGCTATCTCTCATCGATCGGTTCACTCGAGGTGAGCCGCTGATGCGCGAACCCACCATCGCGCGCAATTACGCCGAAACGCTGCTCGAGCTCGCGCAGCGCGCCAGCGACCTGCACGGCTGGGGCGAGATGATCGACACCATCGCGAACGCCATGGAGACCGATCGCCGCCTCCGCATGTTCCTCGAGTCGCCGCGGGTCAGCGCGCAAAAGAAGAACGAGATCTTCCAAAGGGCATACGGCGGCGCGCTGCCGCGGACCTTCGTGCGGTTCCTTCAGGCCCTGGTATCGCACCGTCGCCAGATGCTCATTCCGCTGATCGCGCACGAATATCACGATCTGGTCGACCGGGTCGAGGGCCGCGTCCACGCCTCGGTGACCGTGGCAAAGCCGGTCGAGGATCGCGATCGGGAAATCGTCATCTCGCAGCTCTCCCGTGCGCTTGGCAAGGATGTGGTGCCTCACTTCCACGTAAACCCTTCGATCCTCGGGGGAGTCGTCGTGCGGGTCGGGGACACGGTGCTCGACGGCTCGGTGCGTCGGCGCATGGCCACCCTGCGGTCCAGGATGATCGGCGGGGCCAGGTAGCGAGCGGGCTGATCCTGACGGGACGGGCTGGCGCCCATCGGGCGTCAGCGAGGCGGGGAGGAGCGGACCACCTCCACAACGAGAACCGGCGGAATATCGTATAATCCGTCGAGTCACCCGCCCTCGATAGCTCGTCCCAAGCCTCTCAGTGGAGTGCACATGGTCCGCGTTTCCCACCACTCGCTCGGGCGCATGTCTTCGCGCGTCCGCGTCGGGCTCGCCGCCGTCCTCGTTCTGGCGCTCCCGCTCCATGCGCAGAACGTCGTCCAACAGGCCACCTGGAATCCCAAGGAAGTTCTGGCAAAGGAGACGTACGTCAAACCACCGGCCGTCGTCGAGAAAGTCGTCACCGCGGCCCGCAACAACGTGACCTTCACCAATCCGAGCCCCGATCGCCGCTACTTCCTGAAAACAGAGAGCGAAGGGCTGCCGTCGATCGACGTCTTTGGAAAGCCTCACTACCGGTTGGGCGGCGTCGAGATCGACTTCAAGGCCAATCGCGCGCGGGCACTGACGACGCGGGGCAGCGTGGGCCTCACGCTGATCGATCCCAGCACCGGCTCGATGCGTACGATCGAAACGCCGAAGGGCGCGATCGTGAACGTCGCCACGTGGTCGCCCGACGGAAAGTCGATCGGCTACATCGCGAGCTTCGACGCTGCGACGCACATCTACGTCGCCGACGTGTCGAGCGGCAAATCGGTGCAGATCACGAAAACGCCGCTTCTGGCGACGCGCGTGACGACCTTCGATTGGACGGCCGACGGGAAGAGCATCGTGACGGTGCTCCTTCCCGACCTGCGTGCCGCCGAGCCGAAGCGGCCGGCGGTCGAAACCGGACCGCTCGTGCGGAACAGCGATGGCCGCGTGTTGAAGAACCGGAACTACGCGAGCCTGTTGCGCGATCCGTACGAGAAGGATCTGCTCGACTATTACACCAACGGGCAACTCGCGCTCATCGACGTCAAGACGAAGGCAGTCAAGAAAATCGGGCAGCCGTCGCTGATCACGGACGTCGACGCGTCGCCCGACGGCCAGTACTTCCGTGTCACACTCCAGACCAAGCCATACTCGTACCTCGTGCCGGTGTCGAACTTCGGCACGGTGGAACAGATCTGGGACGCGAGCGGCAAGGTGCTCGCCGAAGTCTCGAAGCGAACGCTCACCGAGGGCCAGAGCGCGAACGATTCGACCGGTGGATTCGGTGGGCGCGGCGGCGCGCAGTCGGACACCGGCAAGCGGAGCCTGCAGTGGAATCCGGTTGGTCCGGGCTTGGTCTACCTCCAAGCCGAAGCGGCTCCTGCCGGCGCGAATGGCGCGCGCGGTGGAAATGCCCGCGGTCGCGGCGGTCAGGGGGCGGGCGCGGCGGCGCGCAAGGACCGGCTGTATCAGTGGAACCCGCCGTTCGGCGCGGGTGACGTGAAGCAGCTCTTCGAGGCGAACAGCCGCATCACGTCGGCCGAGTTCAGCCCGGACGGCAAGACACTCTTCGTGAACGAGGGCACCGATCTGTACGCGGTGCGCCTGGCCGATCCGGCCAAGCATTACGAGATCGCGAAGGGCGGCTCGATCGCGGCGAGCGGTCGTGGCGGCCGCGGGGGCGGCGGTGCCGCTGGCGGCGGGCGTGGCGGTAACGTCAGCGATTCAGTGTTCTACAGCAATCCGGGAGCGCTTCAGACGCGGCGCGGTCCGAACGGCGGATCAGTTGTCGTGATCGGCGCCGATGGCAAGACCGTGTACCTCGAGGGAACGCAGTACTTCCGTGACTGGACCAAGACGGCTCCGCACGCGTTCGTCGACAAGGTCGACTTCGAGACAGGGCAGAAGACCCGAATCTTCGAAGGCAAGGGCGACGCAGCGGAAGACGTCGTGGCCGCGCTGGACGATGACTACGGCAAAGTGATCGTCAGCCGCGAATCGCCGTCGATGGTCGCGGACTCGTATCTTCACGACACCAAGACCGGCAGCGAGACGAAGCTCACGAGGAATACGGACTTCGCTCCGGAGGTCACACAGGCGATCCGCAAGCGGCTTCTCGTCGAGCGGCAGCGCGACGGATACAAGTTCTACGTGGACGTGACGCTGCCGAAGGACTATCGCGACGGCACGCGGCTGCCGGGCATCATCTGGTTCTACCCGACCGAGTTCTCGACGCAGGCGGAATACGACCAGCGGCGTCGCACGACGAACATCAACCGCTTCGCGAACGTCGCGCCGCGCAGCCCGGAGATCTGGGTCACGCAGGGCTACGTCGTCATCCAGCCGCTCGACATCCCGATCGTCGGCCCGCAGGGACGCATGAACGATCACTACGTCGATGAGCTGCGCGAGGATCTCGACGCGACGATCGATGCCGTGGACAAGGCGGGCTATCTCGACCGCGACCGCCTCGGCATCGGCGGTCACAGCTACGGCGCGTTCAGCACGGTCAACGCCATGACGCACACGCCGTACTTCAAGGCCGGCATCGCCGGCGACGGCATGTACAACCGGACGCTCACGCCGTACAGCTTCCAGAACGAGCGCCGCGATTTCTGGGACGCCGAGCAGACGTATCTCAACATGTCGCCGTTCCTCTACGCCGACCGACTGAGCGGCGCGCTCCTGATGTACCATTCCCTCGAGGATCAGAACGTCGGCACGGATCCAATCAGCTCGATCCGCATGATGCAGGCGCTGCAGGGGCAGGGAAAGATCGCGTCGCTGTTCATGTACCCGTACGAGGACCACGGGCCAGCGACTCGGGAATCCGATCTCGATCAGTGGGCGCGCTGGATCGCCTGGTTCGACGTGTACGTGAAGAACGGGGGGAAGAAGGAGACGGTGGTGCCGTAGTTGGAGGGTTGGAGGGCTGGAGGGCTCAATGATGGTCGGGGGCGACTTAGAGATCTCTAAGCCGCCCCTGATTTTGTCGGTCCGGCGTGCCGGGTCGAGTTGGACTACTCGCGGGGAGACGCCGCTCGGGACGTCAGAACAATTGGGAAACGGACACAAACGAATCGGGCGGACAAAAACGGATTGCTCCGAGTGCGGCGACGGCTCCATGCTCGACGAGCCCGGACGAAATCTTCTTTGGAACGGCCGCTCGGGATGCGTCTCGGAGCATCCCGAGCAGCTGTCCCATAAAGAGTCCCGGCACGTTGCGAGCGGCGCTGTCGCGCCATTCAGAACGATCCGTTGTTGTCCGTCAGATCCGTTTGTGTCCGTTTCCGAAAATCGTTATGGCGTCCCGAGCGGCAGTCGCTCGGCCCGGCACGACGCCACACACGCGCGGAACCGCGCTTGGTCGAAGCTCGCCTAGAGCTCGTACAGCTTCGGCGGCGTCAGGTCGTCGTCGCAGATCGCGGCGATCTGCTCGGCGTCACGCCAGGCGGACGCGAGCACGGCGAGCTCGCCTTCCATGGCGCGACGCTCGTTCTCTTCGTGCACGGCCATCTCGAGGGCGAGGCGCTCGGTCGACGAGAGGTGCATGGCGCCGAGGCCACGGTACGAGTTGAGGAGCGACATCACGCGCCCGCCGCGCCAGCCGTTCCGCGACGAGGCCGCCGCCATGAAGCGCGGCGCGTCGCCCGCGTCCTCGATTTGGCGAACGGCATCCTGCACGCTCGCGTCGTTGGCTCCGTAACGATTCGCGCCAGTGAGAATGACACTCGTGGCGTGAATCGCCTCGGTGTCGGTGAATTCCGCCCAACCAGCGTCGTGCATCACGTGAAGCGTCGCACCGTCCCCGGCGGCGTCGGTCTTGAGCTCGATGTCGCCCAGGTGCTTGGCGCGGACGGTCACGACGCTGCGACCGTGTGGCAGGCGGGCGACGACGCGATCGTGCGTGATGTAGTCGCGCGCCGCGAGCACGCCGACCATCGGGATGACGCCCATCACGGTCGTGAGCCCGGGGATTACGACGATGGAGATCGCGCCGAGGGTCAGCGCGGGCGCAAGTGTGGGGCCGAAGGCGATTCCCGCGACGGCCGCGGCAGCGATGCCCGCGCCCGCCACAGCGTGCGTGCGCCGGCGGCGTACGCCAAAGTGCCGGCCGTATCGCCACGCGGCGAACTCGGGCCTGAGCGGCGCGCCGATCCGGATGAGCTCGAGTCCCTCGGACACGCGCGCGAGGCCGATGTTGTCGGTCGACACGCGAACGAGCGTCCGTCGAAACATCCGCTCGCAGTCCTCGATCGCCTCCCAGCGCTCCTCGAGGGGCGAGAGATTCCAGCGGCCACACTCCCGACACACCACCCACAGCCGCCCCTTCGCCGCGTCGAACGCGAGCCGGCGTCCGATCGGGAAATGCTCGACGACGTCGTTCGTACCGAGCGCGTGGTTGCAGAAGATGCAGGTCGAGTACATTGAGAGCGATTCGCCGCCGCGCGAGCCGTGTCGAATTTCGGACGCCTTTCACCGGCAATATGCCGCCGCCGTGCCACGGCGACGAGCCGCCGGGCACGACTTAATGAAGTCGTAATGATCGGTCGGACCGATGGCAAGGAGGCTGGGGCGGCAGACGGGTTCGACCACCACGTATCGGGCAACGCACGAGCAAATGCTTTTCACTGTCGCGGTCATCGCGCTTCTGCAACAACCGCCCTTCCAGGGCGCCACCACGCCTCCTTCCGGCGACACGATCGGATACTGGCAGCAACACGTCCATTATCAGATCATCGCAACTCTCGACGAGACGCAGTCGAAACTGCGCGCGGAAGCCACGCTGACGTATACCAACAACTCGCCCGATACGCTGCACGAGATGTTCGTGCACCAGTACCTGAACGCGTTTCGGCCGGGGTCGAAGTGGAGCGAACGCGACACGCGCGAGAATCGCCATCGGTTCCAGGATCTGCGCGATCCGGACTATGGCTACGAGCGGTTCACACAGGCTCCGGTGGTGGATGGAACGCCCGTAATCATCGACTATCCTGGCGCACCGGACAGCACGGTGGCGCATTTCCGGTTGCCGCGGCCGCTCCGGCCGCACGACTCGATCACGGTGCGATTCGTGTGGGACGCGCGTCCGTCGACCGTGTTGCGCCGTCAGGGGCGGCGTGGCCGCACATATGACTTCGCGCAATGGTATCCCAAGGTCGCGGTGTACGACCGCGGCGGCTGGGAGCCGAATCCGCTCATGCCGGCGGGCGAGCTGTACGGCGAGTATGGCACGTACGACGTGACGGTCACGGTTCGCGACGACCAGGTGCTCGCGGCGACCGGCGTACCGGTGAGCGGCGATCCCGGCTGGGCGCGCGTGTCACGCACCGGTGCGCCGCGGCTGGGCGCGAACGCGTATTCAGTGCCGCCCGGACCGGACGTCGCACCACCCGAGGGTTATCGTGCGGTGCGGTTCTATGCGAACGACGTCCACCACTTCGCCTGGAGCGCGTCGCCCGACTATCGGTACGAGGGCACGACGTACGTCCGCCAGGTCCGGCACACGCACTTCCCGACGTGGGACACCGTATCGGTGAACGTCCTCTACAAGCCGGGCGACGACACGACGTGGGGCGGCGGCCGCGCGGTCGAGCGCACAGTGTTCGCCCTCAAATGGCTCGAGTCGATCTGGGGACCGTACGCCTATCCGCAGATGACCAACGTGCATCGCCTCGAGCCTGGCGGGACGGAGTTCCCGATGATGATCATGGACGGGTCGGCGTCGCAGGGGCTGATCCTGCACGAGGGCGGCCACGTTTTCACGTACGGCATCCTCGGCGACAACGAGTGGCGCTCGGGGTGGCTCGACGAAGGGCTCACGGACTATCAGACCGATTGGGCGCTGGGTGTCACGCCGCAGGAGCAGGTCGGCAAGACGCCCGTGCCGCCGCTGCTCCCACGAGGCTACCGGGTAGAGGCGGCCACCATCCCGGCGTCGGACAGCATCGGCCTCGACTCGTGGAAGCTCGAGATCGCCGGCCGATCGCAGCCGATCGGCACCACGGCATCCGACTTTCACGAGTTCGGAATCTATAATGAGATGATCTATACGCGCGCCAAGCTGATGTACGGTCAGCTGCGCGATGTGATGGGGGATACGACGTTCCGCGCGTTCATGCACGACTATTACGATCGCTGGGCGCTCAAGCACGTCGACGAGCTGGCGATGCGCGGGTCGGCCGAGCGGACGTACGGACACGCGCTCGGCTGGTTCTTCGACCAGTGGGTGCGCGGGACCGGGTTGATGGACTACTCCATTGGCCAGTACTCGTACGCGAACGACGGCGCGGGATGGCGGACAACCGTGCGGGTCCAGCGGCAGGGCGAGCTGCGCCACCGGATGCCGGTTGGCGTGCTCACCTCGTCCGGCTGGATGATCGGCCGCGCCGATCCGCTGCTCGACGTGCAGGACGTGGTCGTGAGGACGAGTGAGCGGCCCACGGCGGTAGCGCTCGACCCCTATCACACCACGTGGGATTGGGACTGGCGCAATAACGCTCCCGCGTGGTCGGTCGGCACGGTGCCTGCGCCGCGAGTCACGTTCAACTGGCCATACCTGAATCAGAGCGATCGCCGCCACACGATCCTGGCGCTGGCGCCCACCGGCTGGTACGGCGATCCGCAGGGCGTGGTATTCGGCGTGCGCGCCAAGACGAACTATTTGTCGACGGTGGACATCCACGACGGAGGCATCGCAATCGCCTCGCGCAGTCCGCGATTGCCAACCGGTATACGCTCGAACGCGGGGACGCGCGCGAACGTCTGGGCTCGCGCGGAAAACCTGACGCTGCCGGGAATGGATCGCCCGCTGATGGGGTACGGCGGCAACGTGAACTACGTCGATGGCCTGCTCAAGGCTGACCTATACAAGAAGTGGGATTTGAGCCCCTTCATCTTCGCGGCCGGCCCCAAGATCTCGGCGAAGGCTTACGTCACGGTGGCCGTGCCGAGCGATTCGATGCTCCTGCCGGAGCAATGGGTGCAATCGACGGTATCGGAGCTCGGCGGCACGGCCTCGTATCGGACGACTGTTACGGCCGACAGCGAGTACTCGATCGGCCGTCTCTCGATCGGCACTGGTTTGGCCGCGAGCGCCCTGGCGTCGCGCGTCGAACACACACGCGGCTACCTGCGGGCCGAAGGGTCGGTAGGCACCGTGCGGTCGATCGTGGGCACCGCGGCGCAACTGCGCGTGCGCGTGTACGGCGGCGTGGCGCGCAACGCGCCGAAGCAGCGGCAGATCTTCGCCTCGGCGCAGGATCCGTTCGAAACGTTTCGGAACGATCTCTTCCGTCCGCGCGGCGCGGTATTCAAGCAGGACGGCGTGAACTACCTGCCGATTGGTGGTGCGGGACTCCGTGGGATTCGTTACGACGCCGCGCTCGATGCCGTGGCGGCGGTCAACGCCGAGTATCTCCAGCGGCTGTTCACCGTGGGCGGTGGCTGGGGGAGGGGGAGCTTGTCATTCAGCATATTCGGTGATGCGGGCTCGGTCTCGGGCAACTACACGTCGGTGCCTGACGGGACGCTCTCCGATGCCGGCGCCGGGCTCGTCGCGCGTGGCAGGCTGTACGATCGCAACGTGTACGTTCGGCTCGACGCGCCGATATTCGTGAACCACCCGGGACTCGCCGGCGGCACGGGATTGGGCGGAAACGGCTCGCTTGCACGGCGGTGGATGATCACGGTGGGAGACTTGTGGTGAGTCGTCCGAGCATTGGGGCGACCACCAGGTGCTGAACTGATCAGCGCTTCTTCCGATCAGTCCACAGAATCGACAGGACCATCCAGAGTCCCAGCGCGCCGGCAAGAACAAATCCCCACGTCGCGAGCGAGCGCCGGTACGGCATCAACATCGCGCTCGCGACCAGCAGTCCGGCGAGCACGAGTCCCGAGAACACCCGATTCGCCACCTTTTGCAGTGCCTGGATCAGGAGGGAGATCTGCGGAACGTCGAGGCGCGTCTCGAATTCGTTGGCGGCGAGACGCTCGGTAATGCGGTCGAGGCGATGCGGCAGCGCCATGAGGAGATCGCTGCTTTGCGTGGCGAGCTCGTACAGCCGCCTCGGGTTGAGCTCGCGCCGGGCACGCTCGGCGGCGATCTGGTTGCCGAACTCGCGGATCGTCGGAATCGGACTGTAGAGCGGATCGATCGCCGTGGTGACCGTGTCGAGGTTGAACAATGCCTTGGCGAGCAGCGTCAGCTCGGCGGGAAGCCGCAGGCCACGCTGATACGAGATGTTGATCAACTCGTACAGCATTTTTCCGGCATCGAGCTCGCCGATCGTGAGGTTGTAGTTGCGCGCCATGAGCTGCGCGATCTCGCGCACGTAATTCTCGCGCTCGAACCCCGGGAGCTCGGTGCCGATCTCGACGAGCGTGGCCGCCGCGTCGTCGCCGCGATTGTCGGCGAGATCGAGCAGCAGCCGCACGACCTGCTCGCGAAGCGTGGTCGACAGGCGTGCTGTCATTCCGAAATCGATCAGTGCGAGCTTCACATCGACGTCGGGCGGCTGGGGCGCGGCTTCGCGCTGCGCGGCATGCTCGAGCCGCGATAGCGGCGTGACGGCGGGCCGTTCGACGGCGCGTCGCTCGTTGGCCTTCACCTCCGACGGCGTCATTGGATTCGTGGAGTCCGGAAGCACCACGAAGACGTTGCCGGGATGCGGATCCGCGTGGAAATGGCCGTCGATGGTGATCTGCTTCAGATACGCGCGCGTGAGATCCTCGGCCACCGGACGGAAGTCGTAGTCGAGGCGCGTCAGCGGCGAGATGGAATCGATCTTGGAGCCGCGCACGCGTTCGGTGGTGAGCACCCGCTCGGTGGTGTACGCCTCGATCACGCGCGGCACGAGGATGCGCGGGAATTCGGCGAGTGAGCGGCGGAACGTCGCCACGTTCCGCGCCTCGACGCGATAATCCAGCTCATCCGCCAGGGCTTGCTCGAGCTGCTGGACGATGCCGATCAGGTCAACGCGCGCTCCGGCCGACGTATGCTCGGCGAGGAACGATGCGAGCTCGTGGAAGAACGCCAGATCGTCGGCGAGCAGGTTCCGGATGTGCGGCCGCTGGACTTTGACGACGACCGGCTGTCCGTCGCGCAGTTCGGCTGCATGCACCTGCCCCAGGCTCGCTGTGCCGAGCGGCTCGTCCTCGAACGACGCGAACAGCTTGCTGATGCGGCCGCCGAGCTCGGACTCGATGGTCTCCACGACCTCGGACAGCGGAATGGGGTCGACGTCGTCCTGGAGCTTCTCCAACTCATGGATGTACGAGTCCGGCAGCAGATCCGGCCGTGTGGAGAGCACCTGCCCCAGCTTGATGTACGCCGGACCCAGCTCGACGAGGCGCTTTCGGAACGCCTGCGCCACGTCGGGTGAGCCGCCGTTGTCCTCACCAGACTCAGGCTCGCGCGCAAGCCCCTCGAGTCCTTGCTGTTTGGCGAAATCGGCGAGGCCGTAGCGCGTGAACAGGCCCACCGTGGCCGCCAGGCGCGGGATGTAACGTGGTGAGAGGATCATCGAGGCCACGAAAGAGCAGAGAGCATGCCGGGCAGAGCCGGCGTGGATTGGCTCCGATTTGCGCCGGGCCGCGACGCAGCCCATACTCACGCGCCGATCGGCCTCGCGCGGCAGCAGCCGGAGGCCGATCGCATGATCCACGTGCTGATCCGGCCAATGCAAGCAGACACGTCGCCAAACCGGACAACGCGGGGTCGCCAATCAGTCGACTTTTCAGGGGAGCGATGATGCGAACACGAACGATGCTTTCGGTCGCCGCAACGTTGTTGATGCTCGGCGCGGCCGGGGCGCGGCTCGATGCCCAAGCGACCGTCTGCAAAGACGGCTCGACCTCCGCCGTGACGGGCAGGGGCGCTTGCTCGGGGCACGGCGGCGTCGACGCAAAGGCGACCGCTGCCGCGAAGGATGCAGCAAAGGCTCAATCGAAAGCCGCGACAAAGACGGCGAAAACCGCAGCCAAGGCCGAGTCGAAAGCAGAAACCAAGTCCAAGACCGTCGCGGAAGTGGAGTGCAGCGACGGGAGCATGAGTAAGCCCGGGCGCGGCGCGTGCTCAGGGCATGGGGGCATCAAGCGATCGGCAGATGTAACGGCTGCGCCATCACTCCCGGCAGCGGTGCCCCCGAGTTCACCCGCTCGGACACGCTCCCAGGCGAAGTCCGAAGCCCCGAGTGCGCGTGAAGCTACGAAGCCTTCGTCGAAACGTGGGGAGGATAACGATGCAACAGGCGCGATCGCGCAATGCAAGGATGGATTGTACTCGCACGCGGCGAATCGCCAGGGCGCCTGCTCGCGCCATGGCGGCGTCGCGAAGTGGCTGAAGCCGTAGCGCATCAGCGGTCGAGCAGCAGGATCGCTTGAGCGGCTCCCCGTTGGGGGAGCCGCTTTGTTGTGTCACGCGACCGAGACCTCTCGGCTCGGGGGCGCCACGGGCAACTTTCCGTATGGAGTGAGCTGGTCAACGACGGTCGGCAGCAGGACGGACAGCTTTTGAGCGACAATCGGCACGCTGCGCGCGAACCTGGCCTGCTTCTTCGCATGCCGAACAGAGCCGCCGTTCTACCGCTCCACCTCGCCACGGTTTTTATTTCGATCCCATGACGAACGCACGCGCATGAGCGGACGAGTGACGATCGCGCATGTCCCAAAGCCCTGGGGCCACGAAACGATCTGGGCGCGCACCGACGACTACGTCGGCAAGATCCTGCACATCAACGCGGGTGAGGCGCTGTCCGTGCAATACCACAAGATCAAGGACGAGACGATCTATCTCCTCTCGGGTGAGCTCGTTTATCGCATCTGGGATGGCGACAACCCGGAGAACGTGGAGCTCAGAATCGGCGAGGCATACCACGTCACACCAGGGACGATCCACCAGATGGAAGCCGTGACCGACTGCGACATTCTCGAAGTGTCCACGCCGCACCTCGAGGATGTCGTGCGCCTCGAGGACCGCTACGGCCGCGAAGGCACGAGCGCGCCATGAAGGTCATCATTCCGCTCGCCGGTAAGGGCACGCGTCTCCGGCCGCATACGCACATCACGCCCAAGCCGATGCTCAAGATCGCCGGCAAGCCGGTGATCGACTACGTGATGGACGACCTGCAGCGTCTGGGCGACGTGGAGCAGGTCATCTATATCACGGGGCATCTCAAGGACAAGGTGGAGGAGTACGCGCGCAGCAAGTATCCGTTCGACGCGGTGTTCATCGAGCAGAAGATCCAGGACGGCACGGCCGGCGCCGTCGCGCTGGCGCGGCCCTATGTCGATCAGCCGGTGTTCATCATCTTCGTCGACACGATTTTCGACGCCGATCTGTCGGTGGTGCATCGCACCGATGCCGACGGGATCATCTGGGTCAAGACGGTGGAGGATTACCAGCGCTTTGGCGTGGTCGTCTCGGATGCCGACGGCAACATGACGAAGATCGTCGAGAAGCCGTCGACGCCCATCTCCAAGCGCGCGAACATCGGCCTCTATTACATCAAGAACTGGAAGCTGCTGTACGAGGGTATCGACTGGACGCTGCGACAGCCGAAGAACAAGGGCGAGTACTATCTCACCGACGCGTTCCAGTACATGATCGAGCATGGCGCCAAGATCAGAGTCATCGACGTCGAAGGCTGGTATGACGCGGGCGAGCAGGGCACGCTGCTGGAGACGAACCGCACGATGCTCGAGAAAGGCAGAGCACGCCGGCCGAGCGCCGTGCCGGCGGACGTGTGTATCGTCGATCCGGTGTACGTCGAGGATCACGTGCACCTGAAAGCCTGTACGATCGGACCGAACGTGTCGATCTCGTCGGGAAGCCGTGTCGAGGGATCGGAGCTCCGCGATACGATCATTGGCGCGGGCGCGACGGTTACCGACTCCGTGCTCACCGGTTCCCTGATTGGCGACGCGGCGGTAGTCGAGGGCGCGCACGGGCAGATCAACGTGAGCGACCACTCGGTCGTCAGAGTGCGCCGGTAGCGCACCCTGTGATCTCGGCGGCCAACCTCACCAAGCTATACGGAGATTTTACCGCGGTTCGCGGGATCTCCTTTCACGTCTCGCCCGGCGAAATCCTCGGTCTGGTGGGGCCGAACGGCGCCGGGAAGACGACGACGCTCCGGTGTCTGGCCGGCATCATCTCGCCCACGAGCGGGAAGATCGCCGTGGGTGGTCACGACCTGCACGACGATCCGATCGAGGCCAAACGCGCCCTCGCGTTCATCCCCGACGAGCCGCACCTGTTCGACTATCTCTCGGTCGAAGAGCACCTGAGGTTCATCGCTCGATTGTATGGCGTGCCCGATGTCGAGAGACGGCTGCCGGAGATGCTGAACGAGCTCGAGCTGAGCGACAAGCGCCAGTCGCTGCCGGGTGAGCTGTCGCGCGGCATGCGGCAAAAGCTGGCGATCGCCTGCGGCCTGCTGCACGATCCGTCGGCGCTGCTGCTCGACGAGCCGCTCACCGGGCTCGATCCCGCGGGTATTCGCCGAATGCGCGAGACGATCGTGGCGCGCGCCGAGCGAGGGACGGCGGTGATCCTGAGCTCGCATCTGCTCAATCTGGTGGAGGAGCTGTGCACGAAGCTCCTCGTGTTGCGGCAAGGCGAATGCGTGGCCTTCGGCACGATGGACGAGATCATCGCGGCGCACCCGGAGCTTGCCGGCCTCTCGCTGGAGGACGTGTTCCTCGCGCTCACGTCGGAAGGCATGGAAGGGGCCGGCGCGTGAACGCGCTCATCTACCTCACCTGGACGAGCGCGCGAAACCGATTCATCACGGCGTTCCGCCGCGTGCAAAGCCCGCGCTACGCCGCGGCGCTGATCGTCGGCGGGGTCTACATCTGGTCGCTGCTCTTTCGGTCGCCGAACCGCGGTGCGGCGGCCTCGTTTCTTCTCGGCCGGCCCAGCGAGGCCCTGATCACGCTGCTGATGGTACTCACACTGGCGGGATCATGGGTGTTCGGCGCCGACGTGACGGCGCTCGCGTTCACGCAGGCAGAAGTCTCGATGCTGTTCGCGGCGCCCCTCTCCCGCTTGCAGCTCGTCGGGCTCAAGCTCTTCCGCGCGCAGATCGCGGTTCTAGTCAACGCGCTGATCTGGGTGTTCGTCCTGCGGCGCGGCGGCCCGTATCTGCCCTCGCCGCTTCGCGCGTTCGGATTGTGGATCATGTTCTCGACGCTCAACCTCCACCGGCTCGGCGCCGCGATGGTGCAGTCGGCCTGGCGACAGCACGGGCGCGTGGGCGTGCGAAAGAACCGGTGGTCGATCATCATCTTCGCGGCGATCGGCGTGCTCATCCTGAGTGGCCTCGCGATCAATCGCGACCGGCTGATCCACGCCGGCGGCATCGGCGAGTTCTTCACGAACTTGAGCGACATCCTGCTCGCGTCGCCGGCGGTGGTCGGACTGTGGCCGTTTCACCTCGTGGTCGCGCCGACCTTCGCCAAGACGATTCCCGACTGGGAGCGGGCGATCCTGCCGGCGATGCTCATGCTCATGCTGCACAGCTGGTGGGTGCTGCGCACCGACGCCGCGTTCGAGGATGCCGCGATCGAGGCGTCGGCCGAGCGGGCGCGTCGGATCGAAGCGATCCGGTCACGACGCGCGTGGGGCGTACCGTCGAAGCCGAGGAAAGCATCCTCCACGTTCCGGCTGTCGTCGGCGGGGCATCCCGCGATCGCGATTCTCTGGAAGAACATGCTCTGTCTGCGCCGCACCGTGCAGCTGCGACTGTTCATCGGGCCGCTCGCCATGGCGGTGGCGTTCGGCGCGGCCGTCTCGAGCGCCGGCGGCGACGTGCCGGCGTTCATTGCGACGAGCGCGGTGACGTTCGCGGGAATCCTGCTCGTGTTCGGGAGCCGTCTGATTCGAAACGACCTGCGACACGACATGCTGCACCTGCCGCTGCTCAAGGCGCTTCCCGTTTCATCCGGCGACATCGTGCTCGCCGAAGTCGCGTCGTCCGCCTTGCCCATGGCGGTCGCGCAGATCGCGTTCGTGCTGATCGCGTACGTGGCGATCCTGATGTCCACTCGGTCGCCATTCGATCCGCGGTTGCGGGACGCGTTGCTGGTGTCGGCGCCGTTCGCGGCGCTCTCGCTCAACGCGGCGCTGATCACCATTCAGAACGGCATGGCCGTGCTCTTTCCGGCGTGGATGCGGCTCGGCACCGGCGTGAGCACGGGCGTCGAGGCGCTCGGCCAGAACGTACTGGGCATGGTCGCGCACTTCTTCACGCTCGGAATCGCGATGCTCATTCCGCTGCTCGTCGGCTGGATCAGCGCGAGCGCGTTGCATCAGTCACGGCCGGTCACGATCGCGGTGGCGACGATCGTCGCGGCGGTGCTGCTGTCCTCGGAGACGTACGCCGCGATCCGGTTTCTCGGGCGCGCACTCGGGCGCGTCGAGCCGCTTCAATCGTGAGCGCGGCGCCACGCCGCCGCGACCGCGGCTAGTTGCCGCTGGTCTGGAGCCTCGCTGCCGTCACGACGATCGTGAGGGCGCGGGCGACGCCAATGGTGCCGTGGAGGTTGTCGAACCACTCCCCGTGCGTGTGCGCGTCGCCGCCGCGGCCGCCGGCGCCGATGGCGATGGCGGGAATCGATTGGCTGATCGGGACGTTCGCGTCGGTGGATGCGAGCGCGAGATCGGGTTGACGTCCGACCAACCGGGTTGCTTCGATGGCCGACTGGACGAGCTCGTGCTCGGCCGGCGTCTCGCCGCACGGGCGCGCGCCGATCGGCGCGATCGCCGCCGTCAGGGCCGGCGCACTGAGCGCGCGCTTGGCGTTTTCCTCTTCCACCGCGAGCTGGGTCACGCGGCGGATCGTCGTCTCGAGCTCGTCCAGCTGCTGGGCGGAGGTTGATCGCATGTCGACCTCGAGCCAGGCGGATGCCGGGATCGAGTTCACGGAAAGACCGCCGCCGATTCGGCCGACCGAGAGCGTGGTGCGCGGCGACGTGGGTAGCCGGAGCGCAGCCAGGCGCGCGGCCGTGCCGGCCGCGGCATGCACCGCGTTCGGAACACCGAAGGCCGACCAGGAATGTCCGCCGGGGCCACTGAACGAGATGCGAAAGCGTCGGGATCCGAGCGCCCGATGGATGATGCGTTCATCGCCGGCGCCGTCGAGGGCGATGACGGCGTGTGCGTCGCGCCCGCGATCGGCGAAATAGTGCTTTGCGCCGCGCAGGTCGCCGATGCCTTCTTCGCCGGTCGTTGCCACGAACTCGACGGGCCGCGTCGTACGCAGCCGGACGCCGTCGATCTCGGTGGCGAGGGCGAGCATCACGGCGAGCCCGCGGCCATTGTCGTTGATTCCGGGGCCGACGAGACGTTCGCCGTCGCGGCGAATCGACAGATCGGTTTCGCGCGGGAAGACCGTGTCGAGGTGCGCGCAGATGACGACGGGCTCGAGCTCGCGCACGCCGTTCCGCCGGCCAATCACGTTCCCGACGGCATCGGTCTGAATGTCACAGAGTCCGCAGTCGCGAAACCGCCGGGCGATCCAGCCCCCACGCTCTCGCTCCTCACCGGTGGGCGCCGCGATTTGCGCGACGGCGATCTGGGAGCGCACGATCGCGTCGTCGTGCGCGGCCAGGCGCGCACGTGACGCGGCCAACGACCGGTAGGTCGACGACGTGTCGTTGTCGCTCGGAGCGTAGGCGAGCATCCTAGGAATCGGTATCGACCGGCCCCGTATTGCAAGTGGTAGATTCGAACTCCATGCAAGATTCTCCGCACGGCACCGGCCAGGACCGTTCGTCACGACGATTGGGACGAAACGTCTACGCGCTGGCGGCGGTGAGCTTCTTCACCGACGTGTCGAGCGAAATGATCTACCCGTTGCTGCCGGTGTTTCTGTCGACCGTGCTCGGGGCGAACGCGGGCTTCATTGGCGCGATCGAAGGCGCGGCAGAATCGACCGCCGCCCTCCTCAAGCTGGCGAGTGGGTGGTGGTCCGATCGCGTTCGCCGACGCAAGCCGCTCGTGGTGGCTGGCTACGCGCTCGCCTCGGCGATGCGGCCGCTGATCGCGATCGCGCAATCGGCGACGCAGGTGCTCGCGATCCGTGTGAGCGATCGTGTCGGCAAGGGGATACGGAACTCGCCTCGTGACGCGTTGATCGCCGATTCCGTCGGCGCCGAGGTCCGCGGCCGCGCGTTTGGCCTGCGCAGCGCGGCCGACAACGCGGGCGCGCTGCTCGGCCCGCTCATCGCGTTCGGACTTCTGGCGACATGGCACGTGCCGCTTCGCACGGTCTTCTGGTTTGCCGTGATCCCAGGGGCGATCGCCGTGATCGTCGCCATCGTCGGCATCCGGGAGGTGCCGCACCACGCCGCCGTGGCAACACCGACGCGGCTCCAGGGTGCGATGGGCAACCGGTTCTGGGTCTTTCTCATCATCATCTGCATATTCACGCTCGGCAACTCGACGGACGCCTTTCTGCTGCTCCGCGCGCGCCAGCTCGGCGTTCCCGTGGCGCTCGCGCCGATTCTCTGGGCGCTGCTCAACGGCGTGAAGAGCGTGTTGAATGTTCCCGGCGGCGTGCTGTCGGATCGCATCGGGCGCCGGCCGACGTTGATCGCCGGCTGGTTGGCGTACGCCGCCGTGTACTTTCTGTTCGCGCGCGCGACGCATGCCTGGGAGGCATGGGCGCTGTTCGCGGGATACGGACTTTACTTCGGCCTCACTGAAGGCACGCAACTCGCCCTCGTCGCGGATGTCGCGCCGCCGCATCGGCGTGGCGCGGCGTACGGTTGGTACTACCTCGCGATCGGGATCGGCGCGCTGCCGGCGTCGCTCATGTTCGGGGCGATCTGGGACCGATTTGGGTCGCCGGTGGCGTTTATGATGGGCGCCGCCTTGTCGCTGATTGCGGCGGTGGCGCTGGCGGTAGTTGTCAGGGGTGAGTGATCAGAGATGAGTGGTGAGGTTCGCCATCGAACTCCGCGCGTTGAAGCCTGACATCTCACCCACGAGAGCGAGTCCAGCATCGAGCATAAAGCATCGAGACGTCAGACGTGCGAAAGCCAACCCGAAGAGCGGAAGGGCGCAAGGGCCGGCCGTGCGTTGGCAGTTCACGCTTTTTGGTGTGGCTTCCCCACGTCAGACGCCTCGATGCTTACGCCTCGATGCTGGACTCGCCGTCGCGGGTGAGATGTCAGGTCAGACGCGAAGACCCAGACCTTCAATCTGGCATCTCACGACTCATCGCTGAAATCAGCAGCATCTCGCCCCGGGCCGGCTATAACGATCGACGAGCCGCTGTCTCATGAACTCGTCTCTCGTCATCACTGGGCGATCGGGATGACAACGGCGGGCGTGCGCGAGGTAGCGGTCGTAGTCGGGGACGCCGATGATGCGCCGCACGACCGCCGCGAGGCGGTCGAGGCGCGTGCGGGCGCGGCGAAACACGAGTGGCGAGGTCATGGGTCGTGTCCTCAATCGCCGGGGACCGGAACGGCTTCGAATGGCGCTTCCGACGACACGGCGGGCTTTCGGCCTCGAAGGACCGCGGTCCACTCGCGAACGCTGTCGGCGAGAATCACCACCACGGCCATCATGAAGAAGGCCGTCACGCCCGCGTCGAGATAATCGTTGAAGACCATGCGCTGCGCGTCGCCGACACTCTTGATCGCGGCCGGCAGCGTGCCCGAGGCGATCTGCCCCTGCACGACATGCGCGTGCGCGACGAAGCCGAGCTTTGCCTCGGGCGAGAACATCTTCTCCCAGCCGGCGGTCATCGTCACGAGCGTGAGCCAGGCGAGCGGCAGCAGCGTCACGAAGGCGTAGCGCGCCTTGCCCATCTTGATGAAGATCGTCGTGGCGACGCACAGGGCAACGGCAGCCAGCAGCTGATTGGATATGCCGAACAGCGGCCATAGGGAGTTGATTCCGCCCAGTGGATCGATCACGCCCTGATACAGGAAGTGTCCCCACATCGCGACCATGATCGCGCTCGAGAGCACCACCGCCGGATACCACGACACTCGACCGAACGGCTCCCAGATGTGGCGCCCCGCGTCCTGGAGCATGAACCGGCCGACGCGCGTGCCGGCATCGAGCGTCGTGAGGATGAACAGCGCCTCGAACATGATGGCGAAGTGATACCAGATCGCGACTGCCGACGCGCTGGTGAATGCGTTCGCGAAGAGATGGGCCATTCCGAGCGCGAGGCTCGGCGCGCCGCCGGTGCGCGAGAGGAGCGTCTTTTCGCCGACTTCCTGCGCGAGCTGCTGCATCTGCGCAGGGTCGAGCGTGAAGCCCCACTGCCGCACCGCTTCCGCGGCGCTCGCTGCCGTCGTGCCAATCGCGCTGGCCGGCGCGTTGATCGCGAAGTAGACGCCCGGGGTCAGCGCACACGCGGCGATCAGCGCCATCACGGCGACGAACGACTCCATGAGCATGCTCCCATAGCCGATCATGCGCGCGTCGGTCTCGCGCTCGAGGAGCTTGGGCGTGGTGCCGGACGACACGAGCGCGTGGAAGCCGGAAATCGCGCCGCAGGCGATGGTGATGAACGCGAACGGGAACACCTTGCCGGCGAACACCGGACCGGTGCCGTCGGTGAATTTCGTCAGCGCCGGCATCTGGAGCGGCGGCAGCGCGATCAGGATGCCGAGCGCCAGCGCCAGGACGACTGCGATCTTCACGAACGCCGAGAGGTAGTCGCGAGGTGCGAGGAGCAGCCAGACGGGGAGCACCGACGCCGTGAAGCTGTAGATCATCACCGCGATGGCGAGCGCGGTGCCGCTGAGCGTGAACATCGCCGCGACCGACGGCTGGGCCGACGCCCACTGGCCGGCATACAGTGCGAAGATCAACAGCACGATACCGATCGCGCTCGCCTCGAGCACGCGGCCGGGGCGGATCCAACGGAGGTAGATGCCCATCAGCATCGCGATCGGGATCGTGAGCGCGATTGTGACGGTGCCCCACGGACTCGACTTGAGCGCATTGACGACGACCAGCGCGAGCACCGCGAGCAGCACGACCATGATCCCGAGTACCGCCACCAGTGCCGTCGCGCCGCCAACGGGGCCGATCTCCTCACGCGCCATTTGGCCGAGCGATTTTCCGTTGCGCCGCACCGACGCCGCGAGGATCACGAAGTCTTGAACCGCACCACCCAGCGCGACGCCGACGACGATCCAGATGATGCCCGGCAGAAAGCCGAATTGCGCGGCGAGTGTCGGCCCCACGAGCGGCCCGGGGCCGGCGATGGCGGCGAAATGGTGGCCGAAGACGATCCATTTATTGGTCGGACAGTAGTCGCGGCCGTCATCCAGGCGCACGGCTGGAGTGGCGCGGTTGGCGTCGAGCGCGAAGATCTTGGCCGCGATCAGTTTGCTGTAGAACCGGTACGCGATGGCGTAGCTGCATACCGCGGCAGTCAGGAGCCAGGCGGCGCTGATGGTCTCACCGCGTGAGAGGGCGAGCCTTGCGAACGCCGCGGCGGCGAGGATCGCAATGGCGACCCAGATCCCAGTGCGGACCAGCTTCGACATGGGGTGAACGCTCCAGTGTTTGGACGAACGGGAGCCAAATTGCCGAGCCGGGGAAGCGACAACAAGGGCCTGTCCGCTTATTTTCCGCCCATGCTGCGCAAATGGCTGCCGCTCCTCGCTGCGATCGTCGCGCCCGTGGCCTGCGGAGGACGACCCTCGGCTCAGTCCGCGCCTGAGCCGCCGGAGCACGCGATGGCCAACCTCGCCGCCCAGCACGTGGTCGTGCTGCCGACGTACGCCGCGCAGGTGGCGAACGGGCTGTCGTGGACGGTGGCGGCGTCCGACCTGCGGCGCACGCTGGATGCGGACATCGTCTCGGCGTTCACCGAGCGGGGGCTGCGCAAGGCGTGGATCTTTCCGGATCAGTTGCAGGCGGCCTATCGTCGCAACGCGACCTACGCGACCGATCCGTATGGGCTGGCCGAGGAGCCGCTCAGATCACCCATGCTGGCGATCGACCAGCGGCTGCCGGAGCCGCTGGCGTCACAGATCCGTACGCTCGTGGCATTTCACGAGGACGCGCGGCTCGTGCTCGCGCCCGTCGAGCTCCGCCTCGAGCCGGCTGGTCCCGGCGCGGGCAAGGGAGTCCTGCGGCTCGTCCTGATGGATGCGCGACTCTCGAACATCCGGTGGATCGGTTCCGTGGGGGGCGATTCGGCGGCGGCATACGGCCCGGCCGTAACGGCGAGCGTCGCGGCCAAGCTGGCTGGAGTCGTCGCGCCGCAATGATCAGCGCACGGGCCTTGCCTCGATATTACGCCTTCGACAATTCATGAAGACTCAAGTCACCCTCATCCCCGGCGACGGCATTGGCCCGTCGATCAGCCACGCGACCGTCCGCATCCTCGCCGCGGCCGGAGCGGAGATCGAGTGGGACACCCAGCTCGCCGGCATGGCCGGCGTGGCGCGCTGCGGCGATCCGATACCCGATGTCACGCTCGACTCGATCAAACGCACCAAGCTCGCACTGAAGGGGCCGCTCGAGACGCCCATCGGCGAAGGCTACCGGTCGATCAACGTCGCGCTGCGAAAGACGTTCGACCTGTACGCCAACGTGCGCCCCGCCCGCTCGATCGTGCCGGGCGGTCGCTACGGCGACCTCGACCTGGTGCTCGTGCGCGAGAACACCGAAGGCCTGTACGTGGGCGTCGAACACTACATCAGGGTCGGTGACGATCCGCGCGCGGCGGCTGAATCGGTCGCGATCGTCACCAGAGCGGGATCTGAGCGGATCGTCCGCTACGCGTTCGAGTACGCCGTGGCGCACGGACGCAAGAAGGTGACCCTCGTCCACAAGGCCAACATTCTCAAGTTCTCACAAGGATTGTTTCTCGATACCGGCCGGATGGTGGCGCGCGACTACGCGGGGAAGATCGAGTTCGAGGAGCGCATCGTCGACGCGATGGCGATGAACCTGGTGCTCCACCCCGAGCGCTTCGACGTGATCTGCACGACGAACCTGTTCGGCGACATCCTGTCCGATCAGATCTCCGGTCTCGTCGGCGGTCTGGGACTCGCGCCGGGCGCCAACGTCGGCGCAAATAGCGCCATCTTCGAGGCGGTGCATGGAACGGCGCCGGACATCGCCGGGAAGGGTGTCGCGAATCCGTCGGCGCTGCTGCTGGCGGCATGCATGCTGCTCGAGCACATCGGCGACGACGAGCGCGCCAAGCGGGTCCGTCACGCACTGGAAGAAACGATTCGTGGCGGCAAGACCCTGACGCGCGACCTGGGCGGCACCGCCTCGACCGACGAATTCACCGACGCCATCATCGCGAAGCTGTGACAGTCACGACCCTGTTTCACTGCTCC
>DATISA010000040.1:0-35168 GCA_035469245.1 Gemmatimonadaceae bacterium | reverse complement strand
TGTATGAGGTCCTCACCACCAACCTTTCGCCTTCCCCCGCACTGGGGGCATGACGTCGGTGATAGATTGTCGAACCCACCCGGTGGACTTGTTGGCTCAAAAACGGAGTTCTCCGTCCCGAGTAGTTGCTTCTATTGTCTG
This sequence comes from Gemmatimonadaceae bacterium, assembly GCA_035469245.1. Taxonomy (GTDB): domain Bacteria; phylum Gemmatimonadota; class Gemmatimonadetes; order Gemmatimonadales; family Gemmatimonadaceae; genus JAQBQB01. Next base: position 35,027 of record DATISA010000040.1, on the reverse strand, counting down.
AGAAGGCAATTTAGGGACCAGCACCCACTCGGTCAATTCAAGATTCACCTACACGGCACATGGACATCGGCATACTCGTTGGTGTGGGACTCCTCATTGTGTGGGCCGTTGCCGCACTCGTGCTCGACGGACCGGGCTGGGTCCATCTCCTCTTGACCGTCGGTGTGTTCGTCATCATCTGGCGCGTAGTGGTACGCGGCGACCGCCGTCACCCACCGCCGCCCGCATGATGACGCATCAGCGTGCGACAAGTATCAGCGCCGCGATGCCCCAGGCCAGCGTGAGCAGCGTCACTGGCACGCCGGCCCGCAAATAATCCAGGAATCCGAGTCGCTCTCCGCGCGCTTCCGCCCGCTCGGCGACGATGAGATTCGCCATCGAGCCGAGCAGCGTCAGATTGCCCGCGAAGGTCGAGCTCATCGCGATGGTGAGCCAGATGAACGTTGGGGCCGCCAGCGCCGATACGACGGGCAGCCACAGGATCACCGCCGGCACGTTGGAGATCAGGTTGGAGAGCCCGAGCATCGCCACTGACGTGACGACCGCGTCGTGAAGCGGTGCACCACGAATCTGCGCGCCGGCGGCGGACGTCAGATCGGCCACGAGCGGGAGATCGCGCGCGCCCCGCATCACGACGAATAGCGCTCCGAAAAACAGCAGCAGCGACCACTCGACCTTCTCCAACGCCGTGGCCGGATCGCGCTTGGCGATCGCCAACAGGATGGCCGCGGCGCTAATCGCGACGAGTGGCAACGACAACCCGGCGAGCCAGCACACCAGCGCGCACCCGAACACGACGAGCGACTTCGTCACGAGCACGCCGTCGAATGGAGCGTCGGGCACGTGCACCGTGTCGGGAAGTGGACGAGCGAGCTCCGCGCGATGAAGCAGGCGCACCACCACGAACACGACCACCAAACCGCCCAGCGACGGCAGGGCGAGCGAAGCGAGAAAGCGCGCGAACGTGAGACCGCTCGCCACGCCGATCAGCATGTTCTGCGGATTGCCGGTCGGCGTCATGGCGCTGCCCACGTTCGCCGAGAGTGCGAGCGCGATCAGATACGGCCGCGCCGGCAGGCCCAGCGGGCGCAGCACGGCGATGAGAAGCGGCGTCAGCACGAGACAGATCGTGTCGTTCACGAAGAACGCCGAGAGCAGTCCGCTCACGAGCACGACCGATCCGAGGAGGGCCGTCGCGGAACGCGCCCGGACCACGACGAAACGCGCCACCCACTCGAAGAATCCGCCTTGCTCGAGGAACCCGGTGAGCAGCAGCACCCCGAGGAGAAAGACGATCACGTCGCCCGAGATCGCCGCGTACGCTTCGCGCAGCGGCAATCGGCCGATCGTCACCATCGCCACCGCGCCGAGCAGCGCCGCCGCCGGCCGGTTGAGACGCAGCATCGGGACCTGCTGGATGGCGATCAGCAGGTACGTGACGACGAGGATGACGAGGCGAGTGGTCGCCACCCGGTCGGACTATGGATTCCGAACGGTGGCCACGCTTTGCCGCAGCGTGGACGCGACGAGGAATTCGATCATCTGACCTTCACCCACATTCAGCGATCCCGAGCTTGCGAAGCCGCGACCGCCGATCGGCGTCGCCGTAATTACGATCGATTGCCCGACGGTCAACATCCAGTCGATCTTGAAATCGGCCGACGAATTCCCCGAGACCTGGCCGAGCCGCCGGCTGACGCCGCTGATCACCACGGCGATGTTCATGTCGAGGAAATTCTCATTCTTCACGTGAAGCGGGATCGGCTCCGGGCGCGGCTCCGGCGGGGCCCCCGGCTTGTTTCGCGAGCACGCGATTGCGGCAAGCAGCAAGACCGCGACGAGGCGGCCACGAATCCATGGTGAACGCATAGTGCTCCGGGGTGGGCGGAGGGAATACAGCTCAGATCTCCCAATTGGACAAGACGAGTCCGCGCGCCGGCGGTTTCTCTTCGTACCCAGCGAGCGACATGCGCAGGTCGGTCCAGCGCACGTGGCCACCAAGCGTGATCACGCGTTGATACGCGGCGACGAATTCGCTCTGGAGACGAAGCGCGATGCGCCTCGTCCCACACCGCCGCGCGAAATCGGCGATCGCCGCGAGCATGTCGTCGAAATATGACTCCTCGGCGAGCGCCAGTTTGAGCACGCGCAACTCTTCGCGAGCCCGGCCTTCCACGAGCGGCGCGCTGTGCGCCAGGGCGAACCCGATCAGCCGATCGCCGTCGTACAGTAGAACCGTATCGCCGAGCGCGAGCTCCGCGGTGAGACTGATCTCACGCGTGTAGTCGTAGCCCGGCAGCAGCATCTGCACGAGCATGCGGCACTCGCGCACTGCGTCGTCCCGATCACGCGCCGACAGCCGGCCGAGAACGAGCGCCGGTGCGTCGGCATAGTTGGCCTCGAGCGTCGACGTGAGCGTCAGCCGTCCTGGCAAGAAACCCAGCCGCGAGTAGAAGCCGATGTTGTCCATCGTGCGCGGCATCGTCTCGAGACCGATCACCGACGCGCCCTGTGACTTCAACCACTCGACACCGCGCGTCACGATCTCCTTGCCGGTGCCACTGCCCTGAAATTCGGTGCGAACCGCCAGCGGTCCCATCCAGCCTTCCCTGCCCGACCGGTGCACCATGTTGAAGGCGACGAGCTGGCCGCGGTCGTCGCGCCACAGCATCGCGCCGCTATCGGCGTCTTCGATCGCATAGCGCCAGATCGTCGGGTTGAGGAATGGCACGCGCACGCCCACCATCCCGTCGCGGCGATAGCGCTCGGTGAATGAGTCGCTGAAGACCTGATTCAGTTCCGGGATCTCGTCGAATCTCGCCCGGAACGGGCCGTTGATCGAAGCCGGACGCCACGCGCGCGAGGTGGCCATCAGTCCGCCGCGCCGGCGTGCACGTCGAGCAGCGCTTCACCGCTCCGGCTCTCGGTCTCCACGCGCGACGATCCCGTCTCTTCGTCGTATCGCACCGTCACCACCCGATCGAGGCCCTCGCGCACCGACTCGATGTGCGTGATGAGAATGACCTGCTCGAAGCGATCCTGCAAACGCCGCAAGAGATCGACGACGTTGTGACGCCGCGCCTCATCGAGCGAGCCAAAGACCTCGTCGAGAATCAACAGCGAAAATGCCTGGCCCGCGCGCTCGGCGATCATCTCGGAGATTGCAAGCCGAAGCACCAGGTTCGCCAGATCCTCTTCGCCGCCGGAGATCACCGGTTTGGGAATCGCGTCCTCCAATACGATCACGTTGTACTGGTCGTCGAGCTCCAATTCCGTGTACCGGCCATCGGTGAGCTCGCGAATGTATCGGCTCGCAAGCTCCGAGATTTCGGGCCTGAGCGCCTGATTCAGATCGGTGCGAAGGTCGGAGAACACGCGATCCAGCTCGTCGTGGAGCCGGCGCTCGCGTCCCAGCGTACCGAGGTGCTCCTCGTTGCGCGCCAGCTCGGCGCGGGCCCGGTCCGCCGCTTCCAGCGCCGCCCGCGCCGCGGCCAGTTCCGCATCGGCCGCCACCGCCCCGAGCTCGCCGGCGCGCAGCTCCGCCGCCGCTCGCTCGTAACGCTCCCGCATTTCGGTGAACGATGCCTCCGAGTATTGCAGCGCGTCGCGCTTGATCACCAGGTCCGCGCGTCGCGCCTCCAGCTGCTCCGACGTTACAAGGATCCGCTCGCGCTCGGCTACCAAACCGGGCTCGCGCTCGAGTTGCGCCGTCAACTTGGTCGCCTGCGCGGACAGCGGCGCCAGGCGCTCGACGATTGCGCGCACCTCGCCGTGGCGCACCGCGTCGTAACTCACCGAGATCGTCTCGAGCTCGCGACGGACGGCGATCTGTCGTTCCTGCTTCGCCACGAGATCCTGACGAAGCGAGGCCAGCTCCTGAACGGCGGCCTGGATCTTGGCGAGCCGTCGCTCCAGCTTGCCCACGTTCTCGAACAGCAGCCGACGGCGTTCGTCGAGGGCTTTGATCTCGGCAGGCGCGGCCTCGAGCTGCTCGATCCGCGCCCGGAAGTATTTCCCGTCCACGGTAATCGTCTCGATCTGCGTGTCGAGCACCTCGAGCACGGAGCGGAAGTGCGTGCCGAGCGGTCGGGCGCAAATCGGACACGTACCGCCTTCGCCAAGCTCCACGATCTGCTCGCGCTGCTTCTGCACGTCGCGCAACTGGTCGAGCAACGCCTGCCGCTTCGTCTCGGCTTCCTGCTTGTCTCGAATCCAGTCGCCTTGCGCTTCCTCGAACTCGCGCTGGGTCTGCTCGAGCTCCACGCGACCTTGCGAAAGCTGCTGCGTGACGTCCGGCTCGAGTGTCGGCGCGGTCTCGATCTTGGAGATCCGGTCGTCCAGCCGGGCGATCTCCTCGGTCAGCGATCGCTCGGTGTCGACGAGCGTGCGGCGGCGCTCGGCTTCGTTGCAGCTGCGGTCGAGGGCCTGGAGCTCGAGCTGCATCGCCGGCAGCGGCGCCAGCTCGGCCGTGAGGCGCTCGAGCTCGCGACGAGCGGCCGCCGTATCCGCAAGCTCGCGCGCCACCCGGTCGGCGTCCCGCGCGAGCGCGGCCCGCTCGCCGTCGACCACGCGCAACTCGGTCGTGATCGCCTGCATCGCGTCGCGCTCACGCTGCACCGACTCCCAGCGAGGCGTCACGACGTCGAGTGCGCGGCGACACTTCTCGCACTGCTCGGCAGCGTCGTGCGCGCGGCGCTCCGCCGCCGCAACTCTGGTTTCGGCGGCTAGGAGCGCCTGATTCACCACATCCGGGTCGGCCATGCCGGCGCGCAATCCGGCGATCTCGGCGATGATCGCTTTGCGCCGGTCGCGTGCAAGGCCCTGCGCCGTGCGGAGACGCTCGTAACCCAACACTCGCGACAGGAACTGCGCGCGCTCGGCGGGTCCCATCGCCGCCATCACGCTCAGCTCCTTCTGCCCGGTGAAGTAGGTGTTGAAGAACTCTTCGTGGCTCATTCCGAGCCGGCGCCGGAGCAGTTCCGTGACGCCCGAGATTGAAGTCGCGATCGGCTGCGCGGCGCCATCCAGGTACAGCTCGGCGCTCGTGAGCCCTCGAGTGACCAGGTAGCGGTGCCCGTTCAGCTCGAAGTCCAGCTCCACCTTGACCGCCGCGCGCGAACCGGCGCGGTACGATCTGATCGACTCACGTGTGCCACGCGCCGCCGGCATGCCGTACAGCGCCCAGGCGATCGCCTCGAGGATCGTCGACTTCCCCGAACCGTTGGGGCCGATGATCCCCGTGATCCCCGGCTCGAATTCGATGCGGGTATCGATATGCTGCCGAAAATTGCAGAGGTGCAGGCTGTTGAGCCGCATTCAGATATCGACCAGCACCGATGGAGCCGTCGTGGCCTGCGCCTCGTCGAGGTACGCGAGCGCGCGCTCGACGAGCACCGTCCTGTCCACGTCCGGATCGAGCGTGCGCGCGAGCAGTTTCTCGCGCACGATCTCGTTGAGCGACGGCCGTCGTCCCGGCGAGCCCGTGCCGTGCAGACGCAGCAGTTCCGGCCGCCGCAAATCGAGCTGGAAGTTGAGCGCGCGACGCTTGTACTCGCGAATGGCCCGATGGTCCAGCTCGCGCGACACGTGGCGCGGTACATCGCGCACGGTCAGCCGCACGATCTTTTCGTCGATGCCGCCGTCGCACCCCTCCACCGCCGAGCGAATCCGCTCGTCCACGTCGGCAGCCGACAGGCCGCGCGCGCTGATGGGGGGAAGATCGACGAGCGGACGCGCCGGCTGCAGCACGTGGAACCGGTGCTCGCCCGTGGACAGATCACACTCGATGAAACCTTTGCCCCCGATCCTCGCGATCCGCTCCTCGTACAATTCCCCCCACGTGTTGGCGCTCGTGTAGTCGATCGAACCGCTGTAGTAAGCGTTCGGCGCGACCTCGCGGTAGACGTGATAGTGCCCCAGAGCCACGTAGTCCCAGCGCGAGGCCCCCAGTTCCTCGTGCGAGATCTCCACCGACGCGCGGTCCGTCGCCGTCACGTTCGCCGGGAGCATTCCCTGCACTTCGCCGTGCAGCACCAGCACGTTCACCGGCGCATCCGGATCCGGGGTGAGCGATGGACGCACCATGTTGGGCACGTCCGGCACGGCGAGGATCGACAGGCCGCGCTCCGGAAAGCCGAGGCGCCGCGCCTCTTTATCGACGACGTGCAGCCCGAGTTGCGCGAACAGCTGCAGGATTCCCCCGGTCTCGGCCGAGCGCGGCGTATCGTGATTCCCCGCGACGAGCACGACGATCGTGTCCGGCAGCGCGTGCACCAGGCGCCCAAATTGGATGAACGCGTGGAGGATCGCCTGGTTGGTTGGGCGAACGCTGTGAAACACGTCGCCGGCCACCACTACCACGTCCGGCCGGATGGCGACGACGCGGTCGATGGCCGTGCGAAACGTCGCGGCGACGTCCGCCTCCCGCTGATTGACTCCGCCGGGAGTGAGCCGCTGATACTGCCGGTAGCCGAGGTGGAGATCAGAGAGATGGACCAGGCGCATACGGCGAGGTTGCTCCGCCGAAATGTACTCTAGCGCCGCTCCATCGTCTGCATGTGCTGAGTGATGTGCATCTGCATTCGAATCGGCTGCGCGCTCTTGGAAGCGGCGGCTCTGAGCGACGACGTGACGACGATGCTGAACCGCGACTCTTTCAACCAGCCGCGGCGCTGGTCGAGCACCATCGTCCCGCTCACGAGCCCCTTCTCGAGCACGGCACCCGATGCCGCGCCCGGTCCGGTTGCAGGATGCATGTCCCCGCGCACGGACACGAACGCCAGTTGGCCACCGCGCGTCACCGAGTCGAACCTGAACTTCACTTGCAGCTTCGCCGATACCTGAGCACCGAACTGCGGCCCCGCCGGCAGCGACATCTCGCGCGTCCACACGTCGCCAACGTTGATCGGTGTCCGGGGAAAGGTCGCCGGCATCAGCGAGACGACCTGCGCCACTTCGCGCGGCGCGCCATCCATCTGCATCATCGACATGCTTCCATCGGGCGACACGCGAAAACGCAGCTGCTGCCCGCGCATCTGCGACTGCATCTGCTGCGTGTCACCGCGGGTGCGATCATCCGTCGTCGACGTGAGCACGGAATCGGTCACGGCGAGCACGGCGATCGCATCCCCGGTGCCCGCCCAGCCTTCGACGATCGCACGCGAGAACATCTTCATCGTCGTCAGCACCATCGCGCTCGACTCGCCGGCGTCCGTCCGCCGCACGCCGCTCATCTCGGTTTCCTGATCGAGCCGCATGCGGATGGTGTCGCCCACGTGCGGCTTGATCTGGAGCATCGTCGGCTGAGCCGAGATGGCGCGTACCGACCCCGAGAGAATGACCAGCGCCGCGGCGGCGCGCTCGCACCAGGATCGCGTCACCGATTCAGAACCCGTACGGATCGTCCGAGGGCGCCGTCCGCAGCGGCGGACCCGCGGGCCGCGGCGCGGTCTCGGCCGCGACCACTGGTCGCAGCTGCGACATGAACGCCTTGCGCACGTCGGCCGGACGCTCGCGCAGCACGGCGTTGCGCGCGCGAATCACCTCGTCGTCGTCGCGAATGCCAATCGCGTCGCGCACCCAGCCGAGCGTCAGCGACGGATCGAGCGTGCGCAGACTCCTCAACACCGCGTTCTCCAGGTCCATGTCGACGGCCTGCGGGTAGCGCTCGGCGCCGTCCCGGCCGCGCATTACCGCCGGACGAGGAAAGCGCACGAATATCGGCTGGGTGAAGTGTGGGTGCCGCACCATCAGCTGCCCTTTCTCCAGGGTCGCCAGTTTGGTCTTCACGGCCGGGCTCAACACGGAGTAGCCGGGCGTCGCCAATTCGTCGGCGTCCATGCGTCCGTAGAGAGCCGTCCCGGAATTGCCCACCACCCGCCGATGCACCTGCGACCGGAATTGCTGCGCGCTGAACAGGACGAGTCCCAGATAACGGCCCCGTTCGGCGAGGTCGAGCAGCATTTTGCGAACGTACGTATCCTGGCCGTCACTTGGCGCATACTTGTTCAGCTCGTCGACGAACACCACGACGTGATTGACGCCGAGGTCCCGCTTCTCGAGGTGCTCGCGAAGCCTGGTGACCACCCGCGCGAAGATCAGATCCTGCGCGGCCTCGTCCAGCGAGGCGACGTCGATCACATACACCGTTCGATCCTCGAAGCTCCCGAACGGCAGATCACTGACGTTCCCGCTGTCCGTCACCAGCCCGGCGCAGCGGGTGGAGATGTTCGACAAGCGGTTGCGAACTTTCCGGATCGTGGCGATGTGGTGCGTCCGCCACCCCTCGCTGTTCTTCCCCTCGAGCGCGGACAGCACATCGCGGAACCAGTCCTCCAGATCCGCGAACGACTTCACGAAGTAGCGGCGGTTGCCGAGCATCGCATCCTGGAACTCGCGATCGACCACGCGCTCGCGGATGAAGTCGATGAGCGCGTCGGCCTTTGCGTCCACGTCGTCCTTGTTGAGCAGCACTTCGGCGTACTGCAGGACCTCGCGCAGGCCCCATGTGAGCGAGGTCACGTTCTCGAGCAACGCCTCGTTCGAGCGGAGCGTGTTGAGCGAGAAACCGTCCGGCTTGTACGGTGCGAAGTACTGCACGCTCTCGAACGGCCGGGCCGGCACGCCGCATTTGTCGTACAGTGCCCGGTCGGCGTCGTCGATCTCGCCGGGCTTGTCGAGGAAGCAGAGGTCCGGCCCTTTGACGTTGAAGCACACCGCCGCCACCGAACCCTTTTGTGCCGGAAAGTGCGCGAAGATCGACGACAGGATCCACTCGATCGCGCTCGTCTTGGTGGCAAGTCCCGAGACGCCGGTGATGTTGAGGTGCGCGGCCTCGGGACCAAGCAGAAAATCGGCGTCCAGGTAGATGGGCGCATCCGTGCCGCCGGCGCGATACACGCCGACCGGAATCCCCGTGCGCGCGTCCTCGCGCAGGTACCCGTCCATGCGCAACGCGATCGCGACGTCCTGGTCGTCTGCCAGGAAGACTTCGCCCATCGGCACCGGCTGGAGCGGCTCCTCGGGCACCTGTCGCAGAACCGCCGCGCTGTAGAGCCGGATTTCGGCGCGCTTGGTGGCGGCGAGCGACGCGCCGCCCGGCGTGCCGTCGTGCCCCAGCACGTCGTGCAACGGCGTCTGGAGGTCCGTGTAGCTGAACCCTTCCACGACGATGCCGTAGATTCGCGGCAGCTGCCCATTCACCGCCTGGTCGCCGTCGACGCGCACGATCGTCCCGATACCGACCGGCGAATCGAGCGCGGTCCAGAAATGAAATTCGTGCGGCGTGTTGGGCTTTCGCTCGGTCGCCACCACGCGACCCAGCGCCCCGCCCCCCCGCGCAGTCGTGTCACTCACACTCATGATGATCCTTATACGATGGCGCGCAGAAACTCTTCGCAGTCGCGCACGCCGTATACCAATGTGTCCCACCGCGGGTCGGGAAGTGCAATGGGCGTCGCCTCGGCGAGCACCCAGCGCGATACGAGGTCGGCTCGCGCGCCAATCTCGTGCTCGTCGACGCACTCGGGGTGCGCGACTTCCACCCGCACCAGCCCCCACGTCGGGTCGATGCCATGCCGGTCGCGCACGCGCAGGTACCAGCTCGCCACGGTCGCGCGCTTTTGCGACGTGATGCGAAACACGCTCGAGCGCTCGCCGTGCTTGAGGCCGAGCACGCGCTTGAGCGCCTCGCCTTCGGCGTAAAGCGTGTGATGGCTCTTGATCACGCCCACCACGCACGACGACGCCGCCACGCGATCGGTCCCACTGATGCTGCCGTCGACGAGCAACGGCCGCTCCTCGCGCCCGCACCACTCGAGCGCCAGTTCCGACTCGGCGCGCTCGCGGTCCTCCTGAACGCCGTGCACGGCCGCTTCCCGCAGCGCGAAGGGATGCGCGCCCGTCGCCGCATCGTCCTCGCCGTCACTCGTGTCGCGCACCTCGATACCCGTGTCGCCGAGCCGCTGCCAGACCGAGGATGGCAGGCGGCTCCTGGGCGCGTACAACCGATGAGCCACCGAGTGCCGCCACGTGTACAGGCGCTTGTTGCGCCGCTCGCGAACGACCGCTGCCACGGTGCCGTGCACGATCGGCACTCCGTCGTCCGTGCAATAGACCGTGCGGCTAGCCTGCGTGCCGTCGAGAAACGCCGCGATGCCCGCATCGGGCGGGTCGAACACTCGGCGCGCCCGGAGCGCGCCACCTTCGATAATCACCGCGCTGATCGTGCGCGGAGGCTCCGTTGGGCGCGCCGGTTGGTCGAGCGGAGCATCGGCGACACTGGCCAGGTTCGCATCCGGTAACAGCGCGGCGAGACTGCGCATCGCGCCGCGAAAGGATGCATCGATCGCCTGCATGGCTCAGCGAACGACGGCGACGGCGACTCCGTCGTGGGTCGGTACGATGATGCCGAGCACGCGCGGATCGGTGGACATGCGGCGGTTGAACTCGCGGACGCCGCGCGTGCGCTCGTCCGACTCGTCGCCGTCGTACACGCGGCCGCCCCAGAGCGCGTTGTCGGCGATGATCAATCCGCCCGGTCGAACGAGCCGCAGCGCCCAGTCGAAATAGGTGGGCAGCGGCTCCTTATCGGCATCGAGGAAAATCGCGTCGAACCGCTCGCCATCGAGCGCTGGCAGCACATCGAGCGCGCGACCAAGCCGAACCTCGACGCGGTCGGACAACTCCGCGCGCTGGATGTATCGGCGCGCGAAGGCCGCGTGCTTCTCGTCGATCTCGATCGACAGCACCCGGCCTCCCGGGGGCAGCGCGCGCGCCATGCAGATGGCCGAGTAGCCGCCGAGCGTCCCGACTTCGAGGACGCGACGCGCACCGATCGCCGTGAGCAGGACCTGCAGCAACCGACCCTCGTCGGCCGAGATCGCGATCGGCGGCAGGCCGGTACGATCCGCCTCCTCGCGCAGCGACGCGAGCAGTTCGTCCTCGGCGCTGAACAGTCCCGCGATGTAGTCGCCCGATCGATCCGACATGCGTTACTCGACGCCGATGTCCCACGCCTGCTGCAGGTCTTTCCGCGAGTAGGCTCGGAATGCGGTGAGCGTTTGCGTGCGCTGGATGCCCGGTACGGTGGGGAAGATCTCCGTCACCACGTGCGCGATCTGGTCGTACTGCGGCACGCGAACGATCGCGACCAGATCCCAGTCACCCGACACCGAATACACCTCGGTGACGCCATCGACGCCGGCGAGCATGTTCGCCGCGGTTGGGATGAGCGTCGGATCGACGCGAATCAGGACGATCGTCGTGATCACAGATCGGCCGGAGCGGGAGGCACGTTGAGCAGCCAGAGTCCCGCGATACGGCTCTTTTCGTCCACGTCCACGAGCAGGTTGCGCGCGACGCGAACCGTTCGCGAATCGCGTGGTCTACCAAGCCGGAAATGAAAGTTGCGCTCGGTGGAATCGGCTTCGGCGACGAGACGCGTTTCCATCTCCATCGCGGCGACGTCTGATCCCGTTCGCGTGGTTGGGACAACGAGATCCGCATCCTCCACCTGCGTAGGAGGATTGAGTGCGGGGAGCTTGCGAACGTCCGGCCACACCGCGATCTCGACGCCGTTGATCCTGCCAGCCTGAACGTCCAGGATCAGCCAGGATCCATCGCGACCCTCGACGCCGAGCGATCCCGAGATTCCCTCGCCGCTCGCGCGCGGTGAGAGCTGCGCCGACAGAATCTCCGTGTCGGGGTCCCATGTGTACTCGACTTCCGCCGACGATCCACTCGTGGGCTGAAGTTCCACGGCAATCTTCACACGCTTCTCCTTGCGCCGAGTGTCGAATGTCGCATGTCGTCCGGCGTCGTGCGGCCTCGATCGCTCGCAACCTGCATCATCGTATTGCCTCGATCGGCGCTGGCTCGGCCCCGCCGATGCGGTGCTGAGATATATCAGTCGCGACGATCCTCCGCACCCCCTCGAGGACCTGTTCGACCGGTGCAGCGTATGACACCCGAATCCACTCCGGAGATCCGAACGCACTCCCCGGAACGACGGCGACGTTCGCTTCCTCCAAGAGCCGGCTTGCGAAGGTAGTTCCAGGCTCTTGGTCTGTTGAGTTCGCTTGGCCAGCGTGAATGAAGAGGTAGAACGCGCCCGCCGGTTCCAGGACCTCCACGCCCCCTTGCCGAAGCAGGGCCAGTGCGGCGTCGCGCCGGCGCTTCAGCTCGGCGACCATCTCGTCCGTGGCTCGTTCCGCCGCGCTGGCATCCTCGAGGGCGGCGAGCGCTGCATGCTGGGAGAGCGTCGTCGCGTTCGACGTCGTGTGTGACTGGAGCGCGGCGAGCGTTCGCGCCAATGGGCGCGTCGAGATCGACCAGCCGATCCGCCAACCGGTCATGGCGAACGATTTGGCAACGCCGTCCACGACGACGAGGCGATCGAGACCTGACGCGGCGGAGAGCAACGACGTCGCCTCGCCATCGTAGCAGATTGCCCGGTAGATCTCGTCGCTCACGATCCACCAACCGCGCTCGTTCGCGAGCTCCACGAGTCCCGCCAACTCGTCGCGCGAGTACACGGCGCCCGTTGGATTACAGGGCGAGTTCAGAATCAGCCCCCTGGTCCGTGGCGTGCTGGCGCGACGAAGGTCGTCCGCGCCGACCTTCAGCTGCCGCTCGCGCGCCCCTCGCACTGTGATTGGAGTGGCACGAGCGAGCGAGACCATCTGGTAGTAGCTCGTCCATCCCGGCGTCGGGATCAGCACTTCGTCGCCCGGGCCGAACAATGAGAAGCAGGCGTTGAACAGCGCCTGCTTGGTTCCGGTCGAAACGACGATCTGGCTCGCGTCGATCGTCGGGCCGCCGTGAATGCGCGTGGCGCGCGCCGCGATGACCTCCCGCAGTGGCAGGATGCCTTCCACCTGCGTATAGCGCGTTGCGCCGGCATCGAGCGCGCGGTGCGCCGAATCCATCACGAACCGGGGCGTGCCGAAGTCTGGCTCGCCCGCGCCGAGGTCGATCACGGGCCGCCCCGCGGCGCGCAATTCCTTGGCGCGGGCGGACACGGCAATCGTCGCCGATTCGCGGAGTCCCGCGACGTTGGCTGATGGTGTGTAGGAGGTCGGCTCGGGCGGCATGCAGGCAGAATGGAGAGCGGAACCGGCGCGGGCTATACTTCACCCCGTTGCGGCAATGTTACGAGTCCAGTTGTGGCCGCGCTACAACGTCGTTGGGGGGTTCCGGTGGAACAGGCAGGAGGTGGTATCGGCTCGGTGTCGCGCGGGCAGAACGTGGTGTACGTCATGCCGCACGACTGGGCATCGATCAGCCAATTTTTGTCCCCCCTGGTCGACCGGATCGATGAAACGCGCGCGGAAGTGCAACTGGCCGTGATCACGGCAGATGCCGAGGCTGCCGCAGCGGTTGCCGCGGCCGCGGTGAGGCTTGCCGCCGGCCGGCCGATTCAGATTCTCGCCGCGACGTCCGCGGCGCGAGCGGCACGCCTGGCAAAGCTTCGACCGCCACAGATTCTGGTCGGCGCCGACACCGCCCTCCTCGAGCTCGTCTCGAAGGCTGCGATCAAGCTCGCGGATACACGCATGGCGTGCATCGCCTGGATCGACGAGCTGGCGACGCGAGGCGGGCCGGCGGCGCTCGAGACCTTGATGGCGGAGTTGCCCAAGGACGCCGCGCGAACGATCGTCACCGCCACGCTCACACCAGACGTCGAGGCGCTGCTCGAGCGGTATGCCCGCCGCGCGCGCCGTGTCGTGGCCCACACGCCGGAGTTGAGCGAGCCCACGCCGATCTCGTTCGTCTCAGTATCCGCGCAGTCCCGACTCGGCACGCTCCGCCGATTGCTCGACGAAGCGAATCCCTCGTCGGCGCTCGTCTTCGTGCGCGACGCCGAGTTGGAGCCGGCCGTCAGAGCGTTGCTGCGCACGCTGGGGTATACCGACGACGACGACGTGCGGGTAGGCCGGACCGCGACGCCGAACACCGAGATCGTGGTCCTGTTCGACCTGCCGGCGACGCACGAGGAGCTGCGCGAAGCGGCTGGCACGGCCAAGCGGACGATCGCGCTCGTGCAACCGCGGCAGCTCGCGAGCCTTCGCGCCCTCGCCGCCGGTGGAGCGATCACACCGGTCACGCTCTCCGAGCCGGCGAGCCTCGCGCGCGAGCGCGAAGCGCGCATCAGGACCGAACTGCGCGATGTGCTGATCGGCACGCCGGTCGACCGCGAGCTGCTCGCGCTCGAGCCGCTGCTCGACGACTACGATGGCGTGGAGCTCGCCGCGGCCGCGCTCAAGCTCCTGGAGCAGGAACGCGAACGCGCAAAGCAGGTCGAGCGCACGGCCGCCGCGGCGCCGAGAGCGTCCGATGCGCCCACGGCGATCTCGCGCGCGCGAGACGCCGGGCCCATGACGCGTCTGTTCGTCAACGTGGGCGCGCGCGATAATGCGCGGCCTGGCGATTTGATGGGCGCCATCGCCAATCAGGCCGGCTTGAATAGCGGCGACGTCGGCAAAATCGACATCCGTGAGTCGCACTCCATCGTCGAGGTCTCGTCGGCCGTGGCCGACACCGTGATCGACCGAGTGACGGGCACCTCGATTCGCGGCCGTCGTGCGCTGGTACGTCGCGACGAGGAGCGTCCGTCGCGCGGACCTGGCCGTGGACCGCGTGACGCGGGTGGGCGTGGCGGCCGTGGCGGCGGAGATCGGAATCGTGGAGAATCGCGCGGGCCGCGGGGAGCGGGCGGGCGGGGTCCGCGGCGCGAGGCGCGCGAGTGAACGCGGACGGCTACTACTCTGGCACCGCGGGTTGGATCGAGGTGATTTGCGGTGTCATGTTCAGCGGCAAGAGTGAAGAGCTCATTCGCCGCGTGCGCCGCGCGATCATCGCGAAGAAGAGAGTGCAGGTCTTCAAGTCCCACCTCGACGAACGCTACTCGGGCATCTACCACGTCTCGAGCCACGACGGCCGGTCCGTCGAGGCTGTCCCCATCGACACGCCGGAGCAGATCGCGCAGCTCGTCCAGCCCGACACGCAGGTCGTCGCGATCGACGAAGCGCAGTTCCTCGATCCGGCCATCGTGCCCCTCGCCACGTCACTCGCCAATCGGGGCGTTCGCGTGATCATCGCGGGTACGGACAGCGATTTTCGCGGCGAGCCCTTCGGCCCAATGCCGCAACTCCTCGCGATCGCCGAGGTGGTGGACAAGCTGCACGCCATCTGCGTGATCTGCGGCAATCCCGCCAGCCGCAACCAGCGTCTCATCGGGGGCCGGCCGGCCCGCTACGACTCGCCCACGATCATGGTGGGCAGCACGGAATCGTACGAGGCCCGCTGCCGCGCGTGCCACTCGGTCCCGAAACGGGATGAGGACCAGGGGCGGTTGTTGTAGGCGCAGGCGGCCTGAGAGCGGACCCAAAGGGCATAGGAGCGAGGTGATGGGTGCGGGAGATCCGAGAGACGGGCCGAGGTAGCTCCGTCGCGCCGCGGACCGCGAAGGCCTGCCAGCTAATTGGGGTCAGACTCGATTTCGAGACCTCTAAATCGAGTCTGACCCCAATTGTTGACGTCGTTGTGCCAGGGAGAGGTCAAGACGGGCCCGACGACAGACGGCCGACATCCGACATCAGACGGCAGACCGTGACGCCAGACGACGGCGTTTGACGTTGAGCGGTACCGGTCAACGCCTGGTTTTCCCGGCTACCGCCGTGGTCTGATGTCGGATGTCGGAAGTCTGCCGTCAGTCGTCGGGTGGCGCCCCTACGGCAGCCACCCGCAACGAAGCCAGCCCGAGAGCCGTGCCGCCTTCAGTTCTCGCGCTCTTATCTCTGCGACGCGTACGCCAGCGTCAGGAACTCCTCTCTCGTCCGCTGGTCCGATCGGAACGACCCCCGCACGGCGCTCGTAATCGTCTTTGAATTCTGCTTCTCCACCCCGCGCATCATCATGCACAGATGGTACGCCTCGATGATCACTCCCACGCCCTGCGGGTTGAGGACATCGTTGAGCGCGCTGGCGATCTGCTCCGTGAGGCGCTCCTGTACCTGCAGCCGCCTGGAGAATACTTCGACGATGCGCGGCAGCTTGCTCAGGCCAACGATCTTGCCGTTTGGGATGTAGGCGACGTGCGCCTTGCCGTAGAACGGCAGCATGTGGTGCTCGCACAGGCTGTACAGCTCGATGTCGCGCACCATCACCATGTTCGTCGCGTGCTCGGCGTCGAAGATGGCGTGGCCGACTACGTGCTCCACGTCCATCTCGTAACCCCGCGTCAGCCAGGCCAGTGACGTCGCGACTCTGTGCGGCGTGCGAGCCAGCCCCTCTCGGTCGGGATCCTCGCCGAGGAGCTCCAGCTGTCGCCGAATGAGTTGCCGGAACTCGTCGTCCGCGCCATCTGTTTGGTTCCGCTCTTCCAAGGTCGAGCTCACGCCGTCTCCCATTTCTCGTGTCGCCTCAATTTCGTCGTTGACGGGTTCCGCGGCCCTTCCTATGCTTGGACCACGCCGGGTCTCGCCGCGAGGCGGCCCCATCCAAGGAATCCGTCATGCTCCTCGTAGGACTCACCGGAAACATCGGCAGCGGTAAATCGACCGTCGCGCAGATGTTCTCGGAACGCGGCGCCACCGTCATCGACGCCGACATCCTGGCTCGGCGGGCCGTCGAGGTCGGTACTGCCGCCTACGGCAAGATCGTCGCCCGCTGGGGCGCACGAGTACTCGCCCCCGACGGGCACCTGGATCGCGCGGCGTTGCGCCGCATCGTGTTCTCCGATCACGACCAGTTGGAAGAACTTAACCAAGTCGTCCATCCCGAGGTCGAGCGCCTCCGCCTGCGGCTCATCGAGCAAGCGCGCCTGCGCGGCGACCAGGTCGTCATCTGCGACATCCCGCTGCTCTTCGAGCGGCACATGACGGACCGATTCGACCGGATCGTCCTCGTCGACGCCAGCCGCGCCCTGCGACTCGATCGTCTCGTCAAGGACCGCGACCTGCGTGAGACCGAAGCGATGGACATGGTCGCAGCGCAAATGCCGGCGGAGCTCAAGCGCGCGCGCGCCGACTACATCATCGAGAACGACGGCACCTTCGCGCAGCTCGAGCGCCGGGTGCAGGACGTGTGGGCGGCGCTGATGCGGGAAGCCGAAGGGCCACGGAGCGCCGCCGCGGTTCCTTGACACTCATTTTCGGCTCGGATAGACTGCGCGCCACTGGCACTCACCATCGCTCCGGGAGCGCGTCGTGTCCGAGATTCCGCAGGACCTGCTGTATACCGAAGATCACGAGTACGTGAAATCGACCGGCGAAGACAACGTCGTCGCGGTCGGCATCACGGATTACGCGCAAGGCGAGCTTGGCGACGTCGTCTACATCGAGCTGCCCAAAGTCGGCGCGACCTTCAAGAAGCACGACGTGTTCGGCACCGTCGAGGCAGTCAAAGCCGTCTCCGAGCTCTATTCCCCGCTGTCCGGCGAAGTCGTGGCGATCAACGACCGGCTCGACAAGGAGCCGGCGCTCGTCAACTCCACACCCTACGGCGACGGGTGGATGATCAAGCTCAGGGTGAAGGACGCTGGCGAGAAGTCGAGCTTGATGAACGCGCAGGCGTACACGGCGCATCTCGGGCAGTAAGCGGCCAGAACGGGCCTAGCTCCCCGACGCCACGACCTCCGCGTACGCGTCCGTCGGCGGGCACGAGCAGATGAGATTCCGGTCTCCGTAGGCGCTCTCCACGCGCCCCACGGCGGGCCAGAACTTGTGCTGCCGCGTCCACGACGCCGGGAACGCCGCCCGCTCACGGCCGTACGCGTGTTCCCATTTGTCCGCGACCACGCGCGCCAGCGGATGCGGCGCGTTCTTCAGCGCGTTGTCGTGACGATCGGCGATCCCCATTTCGATTTCTCTGATCTCCTCGCGGATCGCGATCAGCGCGTCGCAGAATCGATCCAGCTCGGCCTTGGATTCGCTCTCCGTCGGCTCGATCATCAGCGTCCCGGCCACCGGGAACGACAGCGTGGGCGCGTGAAAGCCGTAGTCCATCAGGCGCTTCGCGATGTCCTCGGCTTCCACTCCGGCTGATGTCTTCACGGCGCGCGGATCGACGATGCATTCGTGCGCGATGGTGCCATTCGTCCCCTTGTACAGCACCGGGTAGTGCGGCTCGAGCCGCTTGGCCACGTAGTTCGCATTGAGGATCGCGATCTTGGTGGCGTACGTCAGTCCCTCGCCTCCCATCATGTCGATGTACATCATCGAGATGGGCAGAATGCTCGAGCTGCCCCACGGTGCCGCCGACACCGCGCCCGCGCTGCGCGCGCCGCCGACGTGCACAATCGGATTCGTCGGCAGGAAATCGACGAGATGCCTGGCTACGCCGATGGGCCCCACCCCCGGTCCGCCGCCGCCGTGCGGAATGCAGAAGGTCTTGTGCAGGTTGAGATGGCACACGTCGGCGCCGATGTCCGCCGGCCGCGACAGGCCGACCATCGCGTTCATGTTCGCGCCGTCAAGGTACACCTGGCCGCCGTACTGATGCACGATCCGGCAGATGTCAGTGATCGCTTCTTCGAACACGCCGTGCGTGGAGGGATACGTCACCATCAGTGCCGCCAGGTTCGCCGCGTTCGCCTTGGCCTGCGCCTCGAGGTCCGCGACGTCGATGTTGCCGTTGTCGTCGGTCTTCACAACGACGACCTTCATCCCGGCCATTACGGCGCTCGCCGGGTTGGTGCCGTGCGCCGAGTGCGGGATCAGGCAAACGTTGCGATGTGATTCGCCGCGTGATTCGTGATAGGCGCGAATGACCAGGAGACCGGTGTACTCGCCCTGCGATCCGGCGTTGGGCTGCAGCGAGATCGCGGCGAACCCGGTGATCTCGGCGAGGGCGCGCTCCAGTCGGTCGAACAGCTCCTTGTAGCCCTTGGCCTGCTCGACCGGCGCGAACGGGTGGATATTGCCGAACTCGGGCCAGGTGACGGGATACATCTCCGCGGTCGCGTTCAGCTTCATCGTGCACGATCCGAGCGGGATCATCGACGTCGTGAGCGACAGGTCCCTGGACTCGAGCCGCTTGATGTAGCGCAGCATCTCGGTCTCGGAGTGGTAGCTGTTGAAGACCGGATGCGTCATGAACGGCGTCGTGCGCGCGAACCGCTCGTCGTATCGGGCGTCGACGCCGCTGCCCAGCTCCTCGACCGTCGGCGCCTTGCCGTGGCTGGCCGCGAACAGCTCGAGCAGCTCGTTCACGTCGGTGGGGGTCACCGTTTCGTCGAGCGCGATCACGACGCGCGACTCGTCCGGCCCCTCCCCTGACGCGCGCAGATTGATCCCGCGCGCACGCGCGGCTCCGATGATGTCGCTCGCCGGCCGGTCGCCCAGCTCGACGCTGATCGTATCGAAGTAATCGTCGTTCGTCAGCGTGTAGCCGAGCCGCTCGACGCCCGCGGCGAGCGTCGCCGCCAGCTCGTGAATGCGTCTGGCGATCGCGGTGAGCCGGCCGGGGCCGTGATACACCGCGTACATGCTCGCCATCACGGCCAGCAGCACCTGCGCCGTGCACACATTGCTCGTCGCCTTCTCGCGGCGGATGTGCTGCTCCCGCGTTTGCAGCGCCATGCGCAGCGCCGGCTTCCCGTCGGCGTCCCGCGACACGCCGATGATGCGACCGGGGATCTGTCGCTTGAACTCGTCCCTGGTCGCGAAGAAGGCCGCGTGCGGGCCGCCGTAGCCGAGCGGCACGCCGAACCGCTGCGAGTTGCCGACGCACACGTCGGCCCCCCACTCGCCCGGCGGAGCGAGAAGCACCAGGCTCATCAGATCCGTCGCCACGGTCACGATCGCTTCGACGGCGTGCGCTCGCTCGCAGAACTGCCGGTAGTCGTAGACCCCACCGTCCGTCGTCGGATACTGCAAAAGGATCCCGAACACGTCCGATCCGATCGGCGCCTTCCGCCAGTCGCCCACGACGACGTCGATGCCGCGGGCGCGCGCCCGGGTCTTCACGACTTCGATCGTCTGCGGGAAGCACTCGTCGGAAACGAAGAAGGTTTCCTTGCCGGGCTTACCGCGCAGCGCGTAGGACATCGTCATCGCTTCGGCGGCCGCCGTGGCCTCGTCGAGCAGAGACGCGTTTGCGATCTCCAGACCGGTCAGGTCCATGACCATGGTCTGATAGTTCAGCAACGCCTCGAGTCGCCCTTGCGCGATCTCTGCCTGATATGGCGTGTACGCGGTGTACCAGCCGGGATTCTCGAGGACGTTTCGCTGGACCACGGGCGGCGTGTAGCACCCGTAATAGCCGAGTCCGAGATACGAGCGGTAGATCTGGTTGCGCTGGGCGATGGAGCGAATCGCTGCGAGCGCTTCGTGCTCGGTCATCGCGGCATGGATGTCGAGCGGGCGTCGGAGGCGAATTCCCTCGGGCACGGTCGCATCGATCAACGCGTCGAGGGTGTCGAAGCCCAGGAGCTCCAGCATTGCCTGGATGTCCGCTTCGGTCGGCCCGACGTGTCGCGGAATGAAGCTCGCCGCGTCGACGGCGGAGATGTCGTGGCTGGCGTGTGTCATCTAATCCTCTCGCGGGCTGGGGGAGCCCCGGTAATAGGCGGGCGTTTCGTGCTGCTGGAATTTATCTTAGGCTCGGAAGATTCGCTTCGACCCCCCGACCCCCCGACCCCCACCCTCGAGACAGATGCCGCGGTCGCACTGGCGCATTCTGCACACTCCGCCCGCCAGTGGCGCGCAGAACATGGCTCTGGACGAGGCGCTGATGTCCCGCGCCCGAGAGACCGGGGAATGGACGCTTCGCGTGTACTCGTGGTCGCATCCGACCGTCTCGTTCGGGCGGAACGAGGCCGCGCGCCGGCACTACGACGCCGACCGGATTCGCGCCCGCGGCTTTTCCGTCGTTCGACGCCCGACAGGCGGCCGCGCGATCCTCCACGACCGCGAGATCACGTACTGCGTCACCGCGCCGGCGAGCGACGCGGGCGATCTTCACGCCTCGTATGAGCGCATCAATCGCCTGCTCGTCGCCGGTCTGGCCAGACTCGGCGTCGACGCCCGGATTGCGGCGCGTGAGACCCGCGGCGCCACGCCAGGTCCGGCGCCGTGCTTCAACGAGCCGTGGGCCGGCGAGCTCACCCTCGATGGCCGAAAACTCGCCGGCAGCGCGCAGTGGCGCACGAACGGAGCGATGCTGCAGCATGGCTCGATCCTGGTGGAGGATGATCAAAGTGTGCTGACACAATTGCGAACCGACGCGCTCGCCCCGATTCCGGCGCCGGCGACGCTGGCCGCGGCGCTGGGCCGTGCGCCATCGTCGGAGGAGTTGTACGAGGCACTGGCGTCGGCGCTGCGAGAGTTCGAAGATCCCTGTGCGGAGCCGTTGTCCGTCGGCGACGAGCTCCGTGCCGAGGCCGCGAGTCTCATCGTCCACTACGAGGACGACGCGTGGACTTGGTATCGATGATGACGTAGCTCTCGGGGTCGAGCCAGTCGAGACCGTCCCGCACAAGCCGTCCGGGCCTGCAGTTCCCACCTCTCACGCCCACCCGCTCCAACTCCAGGCATGCGCAAACCAGCACTACTTCTCGCTACGGCGGCTCTCGTGACCTCCTGTGGCGGCGGCGAGAGCACTCGCTCCGTGGGTGGAACTCCTGGTGGCACGGTCATCATCGCCGCCGCGGGCGACGCCGCCGACCTTTTTCCGCCGTATGTGAACGAGGCCAATGGCCGAATCGTGCAGGATCTCGTGTTCGATAGGCTCGCCGAAATCGATCAATCGCTCACGACCGTGGGCGACAAGACGTTCTCGCCACGCCTGGCGAAGCATTGGACCTGGGCTCCCGATTCGCTGTCGATCGCGTTCGAGATCGATCCGCGCGCGCGATGGCACGACGGCAAACCCGTCACCGCGCGCGACGTCGTGTACAGCTTCCGCGCCTTCACCGACCCCAAGGTGGCATCGCCTGTGGCGCCGCTCCTGGCGAACGTCGATTCGGTATCGGTGCGCGACTCGCTGACTGCCGTTGTCTGGTTCAAGAAGCATACGCCGGAGCAATTCTACGATGTGGCGTATCAGCTCATCGTCATGCCTGAACACGTGTACGGCTCCATCCCCATGGACCAGCTCCACACATCCGAGGCCACGCGGCAGCTCGTGGGAAGCGGACGGTTCCGCTTCGGCAAATGGAAACCGGGTGAGCAAATCGAGCTCATGGCCGACACCGCCAATTATCGCGGCCGGCCGAAGCTCGACCGCGTGGTGCTGTCTCGCATCGATGCGGCTGCAACGGGTGAAGCCATGGTGCTCAGTGGGCAAGCCGATTTTATGGAGGCGATTCCGCCGTCGGATGTAGCGAAGCTCGACAGCAACCGATACGTTCGTCCGCTCGTCGTGCCCGTATTGCAGTACGCGTTCATGGGCATGAATCTGACGGATCAGAAGAACGGCAATGCACCTCATCCGATCTTCTCCGACCGCCGAGTGCGTCGAGCACTGTCGATGGCCGTCAACCGTGAGGCGATGCTGCACAATGTCTTTGGCGGCAAAGGACGTCTCGCGCACGGGCCATTCCCCATGACGCTGGGAGTTGCCGACAGCACGCTTCGCGTTCCGCCGTTCGACACCGCGGGCGCCGCGGCGCTCCTCGATTCTGCCGGTTGGCGCCGCGGCTCGGACGGAATGCGGAGCAAAGCGGGCCGCGCGCTCAGGTTCTCGCTCCTCGTTCCGACCACCAGCACAACGCGCCAGCAGTACGCGCAGCTTCTGGCGGAACAGCTACGGCGCTATGCCGGTGCGCGGGTCGACATTGACATTGTCGGTCCGACCGTGTTCGTGCCCCGACTCCAGGCTGGCAAGTACGATGCGGTGGTGCATGTCTGGGGAACCGACCCGAGCCCGGGTGGAGGAAAGCAGAACTGGACGACGGCCGGCATCGGGCCGGACGGCCAGAATCCGCTCCGTTACTCGAATCGGCGGGTCGACGCGCTGTTCGACAGCGCGACGTCGTCGTTCGACGCCGCCAAGAGCAAAGTGTACGTCCGGCAGGCATTTCAGCAGATCATCGACGACGCGCCGGCGATCTGGCTGTACGACCTCGTGACCGTCGACGCGGTGCACCGCCGGATCGATGTCGGCGCGATACGCGCCGACGGATGGTGGGTGAATCTCGCCGACTGGTCCGTTCCGCCGGACAAACGAATCGACCGCGACCGCATCGGGCTTGCTCCAGCCCCCTCCAAACCCTGAATCGTGCGGCGACGCCTGGTCGCAAGGCTCTGGCAGTCGCTGATCGTCGTGTTCATCGTCACGACCATCAGCTTCTTCCTCATTCGCCTTGTTCCCGGGGATCCATTTTCGTACGAAGATCCGCACATCACGCCAGAGATTCGCGCGCGATGGCGTGCGCAATTCGGTTACGATCGGCCGCTGATCGAACAGTATGTGCGCTATATCGGGAGCGCCGCGCACGGACAACTCGGCTATTCGATCCGCGCTCGCGAATCGGTGGCGTCGGTGGTCGGCAGGGCGGTTCCGCGCACTCTGCTTCTGACGGGCCTGGCGCTCGCGCTCAGCCTCGTGCTCGGCGTGATCATCGGCGTGCTGCAGGCGGTCCATCGTAACGGCTGGTTCGACCGCATCAGCTCCGGCGTGCTCCTCACGCTGTACTCGCTTCCCGATTTCTGGGGCGCCTTGATGGCGATGCTGATCTTCGCGTTCTGGTGGCCGGTGCTGCCGCCGGGTCGCATGGTCGATCCGTTGTTACACGATTACATGAGCCCATTGGCCGCAGCAGTCGATCGGCTCCGGCATTTGATCCTGCCCGTGGGATCGCTCACGCTGATGATCATGGCTGGCATCACACGCTATCAGCGTGCGGCGCTCCTCGACATCCTGCCGGCCGACTACATTCGCACCGCTCGCGCCAAAGGCGTCTCCGAGCGCGGAGTCATCTGGCGTCACGCGCTGCGATCGGCACTCGCGCCGATGATCGCGCTGCTCGGCGTCATGTTCCCTGCGTTGCTCGGCGGTGCGCTGTTCGTGGAAAAGGTGTTCAACTGGCCGGGAATGGGTCTCGTCGCTGCCCAAGCCATCGGTGCCAGCGACTACGACGTCGTGGTTGCCACGGTCGTGATTGGATCTGTCATGGTCGTGTTGGGCAACCTCATCGCCGACGTGCTGCACGCGGCGGTCGATCCCCGCGTCCGTGAGTAGCGAATCCCGAAGCAGTCTCGCGCGTCTGTTCGCCCACCGATCGGCACGCTGGTCGCTCGCCGTCATCGCCCTGCTCATAATCGCGGCTGCCGTCGGACCAGCCGTGCGCGGCATCGGGTGCAATGAGCAGCTCGATATCGAGCTGCTCAAGAATGCCCCGCCGTCGTGGCGATTCCCATTCGGTACGGATGCGTTCAGTCGCGATCTCCTCGTGCGCGTGCTGTGCGGCGCGCGCATCTCCCTGTCCGTCGGCGCTCTCGCGGCATTGCTCGCAACGACGCTTGGCGCGGTGTACGGACTGACCGCGGGCTATCTCGGCGGCCGAGCCGATGCCGTTATGATGCGTCTCCTCGACGCGTTCATGTCCATCCCGCGCGTGCTGCTGCTCATCGCGGTGCTCACGATCCGGCATCAAGCGCTCATCGGCGTGATCGTGCTCATCGGTATCACGGGCTGGTTCGCCGTATCACGACTCGTGCGCGCGGAAGTGATGGTCCTCCGCGATTCCGACTTCATCACCGCCGCGCGCGCGCTAGGCGTACCGACGCCGAGGATTCTCTGGCGGCACCTGCTGCCGAACGTCGCGGCCCCCGTCATCGTCAGCACCACTCTTGGCGTCGGAAACGTCATCGCCTTGGAGGCAGGTCTGTCGTTCCTCGGCATCGGTGCGCCGCCGCCCACCGCGAGCTGGGGCGCGATCTTCACCGAAGGCTTTGATCCGTTCTCCGGCGCCTGGTGGGTGCCCCTCTTCCCCGGCATCGCCATCGTCCTCACGGTGCTCGCCTTCAACGTCCTCGGCGACGCCTTGCGCGACGTCCTCGACCCGCGGCAGCTTCACCTGGCCCGGCCGTTGCCGGAGTCGACGCTCGCAGTCGTGTCCACCCGACAACCCCCGGAGAATGGCTGAGCCGCTGCTGCGCGTCCACGAGCTACGCACCTACTTCTACACCGAAGGCGGAATCGCCAGAGCGGTGGACGGTGTCAGCTTCGAGATCGGCGCGGGTGAGACAGTTGGGCTCGTCGGCGAATCCGGATCCGGAAAATCGGTGACCGCCCTGTCGCTGCTCCGGCTCATTCGACCACCGGGGCGAATCGAGCCGGGAAGCGAAATCCTCTTCGACGGGCAGAACCTCGTGGCACTCGACGAGCGCGCCATCCGCGCCGTCCGCGGCGCGCGCATCTCGATGGTCTTCCAGGAGCCGATGACCGCGCTCAATCCCGTGTTCACCGTCGGCGATCAGATCGCCGAGGTCGTACGCGTGCACAAGGGCGGCTCCAGGCGCGAGGCGTGGGACCGCGCGATCAAAATGCTCGAGACGGTCGGCATTCCCTCGCCCGCCCAGCGCGCCAACGAATATCCGCATCAGCTCTCCGGCGGCATGCGACAGCGCATCGTCATCGCCATGGCGCTCGTGATGAATCCGGCATTGGTCATCGCCGACGAGCCCACTACGGCACTCGACGTCACGATCCAGGCGCAGATCCTCGAGCTGCTCGCCGCGCTGCAGCGCCAATTCGGCACGTCGGTCCTGCTCATCACCCACGATCTCGGCGTCGTAGCCGAAACGGTGTCGCGCGTGCTCGTGATGTACGGCGGCGAGATCGTGGAAGAGGCGCCGGTGCGCGAGCTGTTCAGCTCAGCCCACCACCCGTACACCGAGGGTCTGCTGAACGCGATGCCGCGCGTCGGGCAGGAACGCGAACGGCTCGAAACGATCCCGGGCACGGTCCCGCCGCCAACGGCGTGGCCCACCGGCTGCCGCTTTCACGACCGATGTCCCTACGCCTGGGATCGCTGCGCCGCCGAGCATCCGCCACTGTACCAGATTGGCGCCGGCCACGCGTCGCGCTGCCATCTGGCGGATGAGCCGCAGCGCCGCGCCGAAAAGCACGAGCCGCTCGTCGCGAGGACGTCCGCGTGACGACACCGCTGCTCAGCGTTCGCGACCTCAGGAAGCACTTTCCCATCAAGACGGGCGTGTTCGGCCGCGCCGCCGGAGCTGTGCGCGCCGTGGACGGCGTTTCGTTCGACGTCATGCCGGGCGAAACGCTCGGCCTCGTCGGCGAATCGGGCTGCGGCAAATCGACGACCGGCCGCATGATCCTGCGTCTCATCGAGCCCACGGCCGGCTCGATCGAGTTCGACGGCATCAACCTCGTGACGCTCGATGCCGGCGCGATGCGCGCGCTGCGGCGGAAGATGCAGGTGATCTTCCAGGATCCCTTCTCGTCGCTGAATCCGCGCATGACCGTGGGCGCGATCATTCGCGAGGGGCTCACGATCCACAAGATCGCCGAAGGCGCCGCGGCCGACGCGCGCGTTCGTCAGTTGCTCGACGAAGTGGGCCTGCGCTCGGAGTACATGTCGCGGTATCCGCACGAATTTTCCGGCGGGCAGCGCCAGCGCATCGGCATTGCGCGCGCGCTCGCCGTCGAGCCGAGCTTCATCGTGTGCGACGAACCGGTATCCGCGCTCGACGTGTCCGTGCAGGCGCAGGTGATCAACCTGATGCAGGACCTGCAGCGCGACCGCCGTCTCGCGTATCTGTTCATCGCGCACGACCTCTCGGTCGTCGAGCACATCGCCGACCGCGTGGCGGTCATGTATCTGGGCAAGATCGTGGAGCTCGCGACGGCGAACGATCTGTATCGCGAGCCGCTGATGCCGTACACCCAGGCGCTCCTCTCGGCGGTGCCCGTGCCCGATCCGGCGGCCAGGAAGACGCGCGTCGTGCTGCACGGCGATGTCCCGTCGCCCGCCAATCCGCCGTCGGGGTGTGTGTTCCACCCGCGCTGCCAGCATCCGGCGAAGGACGCGGCGTGCGCCGCCATCGTCCCGCCCCTCGAGGAAAAGGCGCCGGGCCACCTCGTGGCGTGCATCAAACAGCCGCCCACGCGGGTAGAGTGGAGCGTGCAACAAGCGGCGGGCGGCACCAGGCCGCCCGAGCGGTACCTGCCGGTTCTCGCCGGAAGTGCATGATGCCCGGCCGGGATTGATGATTCTCTAAACCAGGCACCTCATGTCTTCGACCATCGATATCGCCGCGACCGCGACCGACCGACCGCCGGTGCTCGACGATCGCGCGCTGCTCGGCCATCCGCGCGGACTCGGCCTGCTCTTCGCAACCGAGATGTGGGAGCGGTTCTCGTACTACGGCATGCGCGCGATCCTGGTGCTCTACCTCGTCAACGCGCTCAAGTGGGACACGCCGCACGCCGCGAATCTGTACGGCACGTACACCATGCTCGTGTTCCTGACGCCGGTTATCGGCGGCTACCTCGCCGATCGGTTCATCGGGACGCGTCGCTCGCTGGTGATCGGCAGCATCGTGATCTCGCTCGGGCATTTCACGCTCGCGTTCCCGGGGATGACGACGTTTTACATCGGGCTCGGATTGATCATCATCGGCACGGGCTTCTTCAAGTCCAACGTCTCGACGATGGTCGGACAGATCTACCATGAAGGCGATCCGCGGCGCGATTCGGGATTCACGATCTTCTACATGGGGATCAACCTCGGCGCCTTCCTCGGGCCCATCGTGTGCGGCGGCCTGGCGCAGAGCTCGACGTTCGGATGGCACTACGGCTTCGCTGCAGCCGGCGTGGGTATGATCCTCGGGCTCATCGTGTACCTGTGGGGCCGCGACAAGTACCTGCCGGGCATCGGACTTACCGCGAGCCGCCGCGATCCGGGCACGCGCGAGTCCTCCGCCAGCCACGTTACGTCGGACCCGGGGTCCAACGCGGTCGTGCACGGCCTCGTCGGCGCGGTCGGTGGCGCCATCGTCGGGTGGTTACTCGGCAGCGGTAATCTGCTGGGCATGATGATGGGAATGGTCATCGGCGCCGCGCTCGGCATCAGCATGCTCGGCTCGCGCGGCGAGGAGCGGCGGCGCGTCATCGCGCTCTTCATCGTCGTCTTCTTCGTGATCTTCTTCTGGGCCGCCTATGAGCAGACGGGCAGCTCGATGAACCTGTTCGCCGACAAGAACACGGACCTCCGCGTCTGGTCGTTCAACATCCCGTCGAGCTGGTTCCAGTCCGTCAATCCGTTCGTCATCCTGCTCTTCGCGCCGATCTTCGCGGCGATGTGGACCGCGCTCGGCCGAGCCAGACGCGAGCCCTCGACCGCGCTCAAGATGGTCCTCGGCCTCGCGCTGCTCGCCACGGGTTTCCTGTTCATGGTGCTCGGCGGCGAGCGCGCCGACAAAGGCGTTCTGGTGAGCCCGTTCTGGCTCGTTGCGGCGTACACCTTCCACACGTGGGGCGAGCTGTGTTTGTCACCCGTCGGCCTGTCGTACGTGACGAAGGTCGCACCGGTGCGCTTTGCCTCTTTGCTGATGGGCGTATGGTTCCTCGCCAACGCCGCGGCCAACAAGATCGCCGGCGCCCTCGCCGCCTACACGCCGACTCCCGGCGAGCCCCCGCGCGCCCCGGCAACCGGTCTCGGCGGCGTCATTCAGTCGATGGCCCAAACGAACCACGGCTTTTATATGATTTTCGTAATCGCCGGCTTTGGCGCGGCGGCAATCATGCTGCTGTTCGTGCCGCTGCTCAAGAGTCTGACGAGGAGCGTGAAGGCGTAGGATGGAGCGGTGGCGAGCGCGACGCTTCGCGTCGCGCGGTGGGGTGGTCGCTGCGCTCCCGGTTGGGAGCATCGGGGCTAAAGCCCCTCGCTGTTGGGAGCGGGCCTGGCGGCCCGCGTCAACGTCGTTGCTCGTCCGCCGTTCACGCGCCGAAGGCGCTCCCAACGCGAGGGGGCGAAGCCCCCGAAGCTCCCAACCGCACGGCGCGGAGCGCCGCGCTCCCCACCGCCGCGCAAAGCGCGGCTCCCAACCACTCTCCCCCGCCTACGGCCATCTAAAAAGACTCGGCGGCACCGACGGCTCTCTCGTCCCGCGAACATCCGACGGCTCGGGCGGTGCGAACGCCGACCGGTCCCCATTCGACACGCGCAGCTCCACGTGCCGCCCGCGCGCGTCGGGATTGATCGGGAACGCCAGGTCCACGCGCCACAATCTCGGCGAAGCCGGCGGGACCGCCGCCAGCAGACTCACGCCCGCCGACGTGTGTGGGGAGGTGTTCGAACCGTACGGAATGTCGCCGGCCCACAGCCGTCCCGACTCGATGAACCCGGCCACACCCAGATCCCCGAGCCGGTGCGGCCGCGCGATGAACGTGCGGTGCTCGAAGCGTCCGACGAGACGCTGCCCGCCCGGCGTGACCGAGCGCGAGAAGCCGCGCACACCGCCGCTCGGATCGCTCAACGTCAACCGGAACGGAACGCGTTGGCGCCATCCGCCGCTGAATTCGACCGAACCGGTCGTCGTATTGCGCGGTGAGATCTTGAGATACTCGATGACACGGCCAAAGGCGAGCATGCCGTCCCATCGTCCAACGGAATTGTCCCGTCGCCCCTCGCCCACCAACTGCACGCGCAGCGCGGTCGTTCGCGTCGCGGCGCCGATGTACAGATCGCCCGCCATGAACACGTCGTCGTCGCGCGAGCCGAGCACCGACAGGCTTCGCCCGAACAACGTTCCGAACTGAAATCCGATCGGCAGGTCCTGCGTCGCCGTGAGCGCGTCGAAGCCGCGCACCCGCCGGAATCCGATGTCACGCACGCCCCACAACATGTTGACGCGAGCGATGCGATGGTCCACGAACTGCTGCGCGAGCGCGGAGCCGGTGTCCGGCGCGAACCCGCCTTTCGTGATGAGAACCGGCGTCGTGCCCGGGCGCTCGTCGTCACCGGAAAACGAGGCGCCGAACAGACTCAATCGACCGGGAGGTCCGAGCCGCACGAGTCCGCCCACGTCGAAGTAGTTGCGAGCGAGTCGCAGCCCGTGACTCGAGTTCCTGTCGTTCCCGAACTGGACGTAGTCGTCGTGCGCCCCGGCGCGAGCTTGCCAGGCGATTCGCTGAATGTCGGTGTAGAACGGGTGCGTCGCTTGTGTCTCCCACTCGCTGCCGAGCGGCAGGCGGCGTCCGTCGAGGATGAGCGTGTACGGGCGACCGAGCAGCTGATTGTCGACGTAACGGCCCCCGTAGCCGTCGCGGTACGCTCCACCGCTCCGCCAGTCGCCCGCCATGTACACGCCCTGTCCGCTCACGTTGGCGTTTCCGAACCTGACGAATCGCGCGAACGGGCTCCCCCCTCCGATCGTGCCCTCGAACACGAACGCCACTTCGTCCGTCGTCTCCACGAGCAGGTCGGCTTCGCCGCTCGCGCCCTGCGCGGGAATCGCGGTCACCGACGCATCGGCGAGGAACGGCTGCGCGCGCAGGATACGCTCCGATTCCATACGGCGGAGCTCATCGCATTGATCGCCGGCGTGCAGGAGGAGAAAACGCTCGATGATCTCCCGATGCGTCGTCACGTGTGTGGCCGCCGCGATGTTCGCCAGAACCGGAACTCGTCGCAGCATGGCCGCGGTCGGAGCGGACGCGTGGACGATGACCGCGTGAATCCGCTGGCCGATGCACGGGATCGACGCGGTGTCCTGCGCGGCGGCGGCGCCCGCGTCGATACACAGCAGCGCTACCGCGAGCCACGCACCGCTCGCGCGAATGACTATTTCCCCATCCGGCGCTTCAGCTCGTCGAGCCGTCGTGCCGCTTCTGCTTCGCGATCGGCCCGCGCCCGCGTCCTGCCGAGCGAGTCGATCTCGTCACGGAGCGATGATGTGCTGGGCTCCCCGTCGCCGTCGACACCTTCGTTGAGCGGCGTTCGCATTGCGTCCGCCCCGCCCCCCGATCCCGCGAGCACCGCCTTCAGTTCCGCCGACATCGAATCGACGTCGCGTTGCGCGAGCACGAGCTCGGCCTCCTGGGCCGTCACCTTTTGCCGCAACACGTTGACACGCTCGGCGTGCATCTGCTCGTACCTGGCCGCGATGTCCACCGTTTCACGATCGCCGATCCCCTCGGCCAACTGTTTTCGGCGTCGCACCGTCTCCAGTTCACGTTCTTCGAGCGCAAGTCGCTGCCGGGATTTCTCGAGGCCGTCACGCATGTCGTTCAGGCCGACCTTTGCCTGGACCAGTGTGTCCTTCATTCGGGCCGCAACCACACGACGCTCCTCGGGCCGCGTGGCGCGGCTCAGGAGCTCGTCGAACGATTGACGGAAGCTGTTGAAGACCATGGCGAGCGTGTTGGCGGGAGAAGCCTCGAGGTGTACGATACAGGTCGTATCCCAAGCCTGGCAACGGCAACGCGCACCATGTCGCTCGCTCCCTACGTCCTCGTAACTGCCACTACCGAAGTCGTTCGCGGCCGATCGCGCGTGCGCGTCAATGAAGCGTACACCAATGCGCTCGCCGCGGTCGGTCTCGTGCCCGCGGTGCTGCCTCCCGTGGATCCGGAGCTCGCCGTGGCAGCGCTGACCGGGGCTGCGGGGCTCGTGCTGACCGGCGGCGAAGACGTCGCCCCCGATCAATTCGGCGAGACGGCGCATCCCGCCACGGGCACACCACACGTCGCCCGTGACGCCTGCGAGCTCGCGCTCGCCCGCGAGGCGTTCGTTCAGCGCATCCCGACGCTCGCCATTTGCCGCGGCGCGCAGGTGCTCAACGTCGCGCTGGGCGGGACGCTCGTGCAGGACATCCCGTCCCAGGATTCGACGACGACCAACCACGACCAGTCCACGCGACGCACCGAGCGGGTGCACGACGTCGCGATCGACGGCGGATCGATGCTCGCCGACATCGTGGGCGCGACGGCGATCGCAACGAATTCGTCGCACCACCAGTCCGTGGATCGCCTCGCGCCGGTGCTCAAGGTCGTGGCTCGCGGTCCGGACGGCATCGTCGAGGCCCTGGAGCCCCTCGACCCGGCCTGGTGGCTCATTGCCATCCAATGGCACCCGGAAGAATTGACGGCGACCCCGGAAGACTGGGATCGCCGTCTGTTCGCCGCCTTCGCGGACGCCGTCCGCGCCGCCGGACGCGACTGACCTACATCATCAGGCGCCAGCGGGCTTCGTCCCGCACCTGCCGCATCAGTCGCTCGGGCGTCTGCACGTTGGGAAAGAACAGCGAATCGCTCACCACGTTGAGCGCCGAGCGCAGGATGCCGAATCGCTCGGCGGCCGTGGCGTAGAGCGTCGCCAGTCCGTGCTCTTCGGCGAGCCGGTGGTCCGCGGCGAGCTGAAAGCCGCGCCGGCCCAGTTCTTCATAGTACTCCAGATCGGGACCGCCGCGACGCCAGCGTCGCTGTTCGATGTAGTCCGGGAACAGCCCGCTGATCCACAGCGCGTAGTTGCCGAGGTGCGTCCGCACGAGGAAGCTCCGCCTCGGGTCCGGGTCGTCCAGGTCCTCGCCCAGTCCGGCGAGCGCGCCATACACCTCGTCGTCGGAGTTCGAGATTCGGAATGCACGATCGCGAATGCCGAAGTGCAAAACGATCGCGCTCACGTAGTCGGCCAGACCGCGGTCGCGCTCCCCCGCCTGGTTGAGGGCGTGCCGGACCATGACGTACGCAAAGAGCGTGAACGACGCGTGCGCGCCGCGCGGATCGCGCAGGAGCACGCCGGGCAGCCGGGGGTCGTCGAGGATCACGTCGATCCCCTCGTCGGCAAGGCGCGACTCGAGCGTGGCAAGGTCATCGCCCGAGTCAGCGGCCAAAAGCCTCGCCGCGAGCTGTGCGTCGTCGCGCGTCAACCGATGGCGTGTATCGGCGAGAATCACTGCGCTCCTCCAGTTCCGCTTGGTCTTACACCGGCCTCACCCGTCCCGTGCCGGGCCCGGCGCGTCGCTCAAAAGCAGCATTCGTTCCGACGAGCCCGGATGGAACCTCGGCCGAGCCTGTTCCTGAAAATCAGACGGGCCGTAGCGAGCCCAGGTTACGGGCCGAAAGGAGAGGCCACAAAGGCGGCAGCACTCCCGGCCGCGGACTGCCAACCCGAGCGCTGGACCTGAAGACCAGGCGTTCGGCGAACAGCAGAAGCCGAGATCTCGCGGATGCTGACGTCCGAGGAGGAAAAAGCCTTTGCTGTATGTCGGGCCGCTATCGGATGGTCGTGCTGACGTTATCCCCCGGCGCCGCGGCTGGCCGGTCGGCAGAACGAGGGCGCGAAATGCGTGTACAAGTACCCCGGACCCCTCTTCCTCCATAGCTTTCGTCAGCCGACCCCCCCGCCGGCCGCTCCCTTCCGAGGCTCTTGGTGCTGTACATCTGCATTCCCGCATACAACGAAGCTCAGACTGTCGGCGTCCTGCTCTGGCGCATCCGCAAGGTGTTCCAGGAGTATTCGCGCGAGTATGAGATCGTGGTGTACGACGACGGCAGCACCGACGCCACGGCTGAGACCCTCCAGCCGTACACGGAGGTCCTGCCGCTGACGATCATCGGTGGGCGAGAGCATGTCGGCTACGATCGGGCGCTCGACGCTCTCTGCCGGGCGGTGGCCGCGCGGACGCGGTATCCGCGCCGCGACGCCATGATCACGATGCAGGCCGACTTTACCGACCAGCCCGAGCAGCTGCCGGAGCTCATCAAGCGATTCGAGGGCGGCGCGGACCTCGTGGTGGT
Source organism: Gemmatimonadaceae bacterium (assembly GCA_035469245.1). Lineage (GTDB taxonomy): Bacteria > Gemmatimonadota > Gemmatimonadetes > Gemmatimonadales > Gemmatimonadaceae > JAQBQB01. The sequence goes on along the minus strand of DATISA010000040.1, from coordinate 1,313 downwards.
CGAGCGAACGATCCCGGCGGCGACGCCGGCGCCCGTTCGGCGCCTCCGCTGGATCGCGTCGTGGGCCGCGCGGGCGGCCGGCGGCGTGCCCGGTGTCAACGACCCCTACGGCTCGTTTCGTCTTTATCGCATCTCTCTTATTCGAGATCTGTTGAAGACGACGGGCGATGGGTCGATCGTTCAGGGCCAGGGGTGGGCCGCGAACCTGGGCTTGCTGCGCCGCCTCGCGCCGCTCGCCCGCCGCGTCGAGACAGTGTCGCTCGATCCCCGCTACGACGTTCGTGCGCGTGGCAGTCGGATTCGGCCCTGGTCCGACGGCCTCGCGCTCTTCCGCGCTGCCACGTCCCGTCGCGCCCCGAGAGCCACGACATGATGCGGGGCACAATGCGGGTGTTCCTGAGCGCCGTGCTCGCGGCGCTCCCGGTCAGTGCGCAGGATAGCACCCAGAGCGCGCCCCCCCCGCTTGCCGTTCCATTCGGAGTGGGCGAGCGGATGGAGTACGACATCAAGTTCGGGCGACTCCACGTTGGATCCGGCGACATGGAGGTGTTGCCGATGGACACCGTGCGCGGCCACGATGTCTGGCATACGGTGTTTCGGCTCAGCGGCGGGATTCCGTTCTACCACGTGAACGATCGCTACGAGGTGTGGTCGGATACGCACACGCTCTCGGCGCTTCGCTACTGGCAGGATATCGACGAGGGCAACTACGAGCCGAAGCGGCATTACGAGATCTTTCCCGATCGTCGCGAGTACATCGAGAACGAGAAGCCGCCGCGGGAAAGCGTCGGGCGTCCGCTCGTCGAAGGGTCGTTCCTCTACATCCTTCGCACGCTTCCGCTGCGCGTCGGGATGGACACGAGCTTCGGCGACTACTTCATGGCGGAGCGGAATCCTGTCCGCTTCAGGGTGCTGCGCCGCGACACCATCCAGGTACCGGCTGGCAGATTCCCCGCGCTCGTCGTCCAACCGATCTTCGAATCCAAGCTGTTCAACGAGGGTGGGCACGCCGAGGTCTGGCTTTCCGACGACCCGAATCACATCATGCTGCAGATGAAGTCCCGGGTGAAGTTCGGCTCCCTCAGCCTCTACCTCAAATCGTACCGCCCATCGCCGACCGCCACGACGCCGGTCAAACGCATGACGAAGCCCGGCGAGACACGGTGACTCGCGAGGCGGATCTCTCCGCCATTCGCACCGTCCCGGTCTCGCGCCGGCCGAACAAGGTTCGCGCGAGCGAGTTCGCCCATCCACCTGCCGGTTCCGGCGAGTCGTTCGCCGCGTTCGTCGACGGACTCCCCGACGTCCTCGTC
>DATISA010000039.1:0-1851 GCA_035469245.1 Gemmatimonadaceae bacterium | reverse complement strand
GAATTACCACCTCGAACCAGAAATCGTGGCCACGAGAAAGACCGATCGGCGCTCGACGAGCCGTCGCGCCGAGTACCTCGTCATCGAATGTGTGACGCCGCAGCTCGATGGCGGCCAACATCCCGTCAAACGTCTCGTTGGCGACACCGTCACGGTGGGCGCCGACGTCATCCATGCAGGGCACGACCTCGTCGCGGCGCGCGTGCTGTACAGAGGGCCCGTCGACGAGGAGTGGTGCGCGACGTCGATGGTATTCGACTTCGACACGGACCGATGGTACGGCGCGTTCCACGTGGACCGAGTCGGCCGATGGATATTCACGGTCGAAGCATGGACGGATCAGTTCCGCACCTGGCGCTCGCACGTCGAGAAGAAGCTCGAGGCCGGCCAGGAGGTGCAGCTCGAGCTCGAGGAAGGCGCGCAACTCGCGCGTGCCGCGTCGCGCAGCACCAAGTCGGCCGCGGTGCGCGCCTCGCTGCTCATGACTGCCAAGATGCTCGAGGATCGCCGCGGCACGACGCTCGACAAGCGTGTCCAGCGCGCGCTCGACGACGATCTACTCGGCCTGATGGACGAGCATTTCCGTCCCACCGACCAAACGCGTTTTCGACGCGAGCTGCAGATCATCGTCGACCGGCCGGATGCCGGCTTTGCAGCATGGTACGAGATGTTTCCGCGTTCGCAGACAGCACTCGTCCCGGGTGAGCCGCCGCGGCACGGGACCTTCGATGACGCCGCCGCGCGCCTTCCCCGGATCGCCGAGCTTGGCTTCGACGTCGTCTACCTGGCACCGATCCATCCGATCGGCCATACGTTCCGAAAGGGGAAGAACAACTCGCTGACTCCCGATCCCTGGGACGTGGGCAGCCCCTGGGCGATCGGCAATGAGCACGGCGGCCACACCGCGATCGAGCCCGCGCTCGGTACGCTGGAGGACTTCGACCGGTTCGTGGCAACGGCGCGGGATCTCGACCTCGAGGTCGCGCTCGACTACGCGCTCCAATGCTCGCCCGACCACCCGTGGCTGACCGAGCATCCCGACTGGTTCTACGTCCGGCCCGACGGCACGATCAAGTACGCCGAGAATCCTCCGAAGAAATACCAGGACATCTACCCGCTCAACTTCTGGTGCGCCGACCGGCAGAACCTGTGGAACGCCTGCCGCGACATCGTGCTGTTCTGGATCGGCCACGGGGTCAGGATGTTTCGCGTCGACAACCCGCACACGAAAGCCTTCGCGTTCTGGGAGTGGCTCATTCGTGAAGTGCAGGCGCTCCACCCCGGCACGATCTTCTTTTCGGAGGCGTTCACGCGGCCCAAGCGAATGAACGCGCTCGCCAAGCTCGGTTTCACGATGTCGTACACGTACTTCACGTGGAAGAATTCGTCGTGGGACCTTCGCAACTATTTCGAGGAGCTCGCCGGCGGTCCGATGGTCGAGTACTACCGGGCCAACCTGTTCACGAACACGCCCGATATCCTGAATGAGTATCTGGTGAACGGTGGGCGGCCGGCGTTTCGGATTCGCCTCTTGCTCGCGGCCACGCTGTCGCCACTGTACGGGATCTACAGCGGATTCGAGCTCTGCGAGAACGTGCCGATCCAGGAAGGGAGCGAAGAGTACTTCGACTCCGAGAAATACCAGTTGCGGCCGCGCAACTACGATGGGCCGGGCAACATCAACGCGGACGTCGCGCGCATCAATCGCCTCCGCCGGGCGCATCCGGCGTTGCAGCGGAACGCGAATCTCACGTTCCACACGAGCGAGAACGACACGATCCTGTTCTACCGAAAGGCCGCGCGCGAGCCGGTGGTGCAGTGGACCAGCGACCGGGGACTCCGTGTCCCTGC
>DATISA010000038.1:0-66029 GCA_035469245.1 Gemmatimonadaceae bacterium | reverse complement strand
TCGTCGGCGAGGATCGGGTTCTGCGGATCGTCGTCGTTGAACGCGCTCCCCCACATCGCGGGCCACAGGTAATTGCCTTTGAGGCGGAGCACGAGCTCGAACACTTTCGCGTAGAACTCGTGATTGAAGCCGCCGAACTTCTCCCTGGCCCAGCCGCTCAGCGCGGGTGCTTCATCGTTGAGGAAGATGCCGCGGTACTTCACCACGGGCTCGCCGTCGGTGTGGCGGCCCGGCAGCACGAAGAGGTTCGCTTGGCGGCGCACCGGCACGTCCGCCCACCAGGTCCAGGGTGAGACGCCGATCTGCGCCGAGAGGTCGTAGATGCCGTAGATCGTGCCGCGCTTGTCGCTGCCGGCAATCACCAGCGCGCGATCCACGCCGGGGAAGGGCCTCTCGACGCTCTCGACGAGGAACGTCTCCCATTTCCCGGCGATTCCGCTCACGTCGAGCTTGTGCGAGCTCACGAGGCGATCGATGAGCGGTGCCTTCCCCAGCGTGCCGACGAGTACGAGTGCACGCGCCGCGGGCAGCGTGTCCATCGCCAGTCGCGGCTCGATGCCGGTGGCTCGCTGGATGTCGGCTCGGAGATCTTTTGTCGCTCGGATCACGCCGGCGAAGTCGCTCGGGCTCGCGACGAGGGGCGCCGCGTTGCCCGACTGCGCGAGGGTGAATCGCCCAGGGCCTCCGGTTGCGGCGACGTAAGTCGTCTGCGCGGTCGCGGCGCCAGACGCGAGCGCGATTAGTGATAGGGTGATCAGATCTCTATGAATGAGCGACAAAATCATCCGCGACCTCTCGTCGTGGTCAATCAACGAACAGGGGCCGGTCGACCGTATGATGCGACCCCGGCTCCCGGCGTGCAAGCAGTAGTGCCTGCTTCGCTTCTGCCGCTGTGCTTGACATGGTTTCCAGGCTCGCGCAGTGTGCGCCCGACTGCATCAGGGACGGACAATGAAGTTCCCAATGTCTGGCGGCGCGAGAGCTACTTGGGTGGTCGCGTCGGCGAGCGTCTTCTTCTGGCTGGGTGCTTGTAGCGACCTACCTACGGCTTCACCAGCTCGCGCGACGAATACCGCAGCGACGAGCGCACGGGGTTTGGCGGCGCTGGATCCGACGTGTCAGGAGGGCACGCTGCCGTCGGGTGCGATGTGGCAAATTTGCGTGCCCGGTGACTGGAACGGAGCGCTCGTCGTGTGGGCGCACGGATACGTCAGCCCATTCGAGCCACTGCATCTGCCCGACGACAAGGTCGAGGGCACGCCGATCAGTGACATCGTACTGAACCTGCACTTTGCCTACGCCACCACGAGCTACCGGAGCAACGGGCTCGCGGCGGTCGACGGATCGCGCGACGTCGAAGATTTGCTCGCGCTCTTCCGGACCATGATCGGCACGCCGGCGCGAGCTTATCTCGTGGGCGCGTCGGAAGGGTCACTGTCGTCGATACTCGCGCTCGAGCGGCCGAGCACCAAGTTCGACGGCGGATTGGCGGTGTGCGGACCGATCGGCTATTTCCGCGGACAGGTCGATTACTTCGGCGACTTCCGTGTGCTGTTCGACTATTTCTTCCCGGGTGTTCTCCCAGCGAGTCCGATCGACATCCCGCAGGACCTGATCGCGCACTGGGAGGACATTTATGCGCCAAAGGTGATCCAGGCGATCACCCTGAATCCCAGCGCCACGCAGCAACTGCTTCAGGTGAGCCACGCGCCGATTGACCCGAACGATCCGACCACGGTCGGCACGACCGTCCTCGGCATACTCTGGTACAACGTGTTCGCCACGAACGAGGCCAAGCAGCGTCTTGGCGGGAACCCGTACGACAACCGGCGGCGGCTGTACTTCGGCTCGACCAATGATTTCCTTTTGAACCTCAACGTCGAGCGCTTCAGCGCAACTCCGACGGCGCTCGCCCACCTCGCGGCGTTCGAGACGAGCGGCCGACTCCAACAGCCGGTCGTATCGCTCCACACCACGGGCGATCCGATCATTCCGTTCTGGCAGCAGTCGCTTTACCAGGTGAAATGGCTGCTGGCGCCTCACGAGGCGTCCTTCGTCGGATTCCCGGTTGCCCGCTATGGGCACTGCTCGTTCACTGAATCCGAGGTGCTTGCGGGGTTTTCCCTCCTCGTGCTGGAGACAACCGGGGGGAATCTCGCGGTCCCTGGATCCGTATTCCCCAATCGAAGCGCGGAGTCACGGTTCCTGGAGCTGGCAAGGTCGCACGGCGCCAACCCGAGCGTGATCCGCTAGTCTCCGAGAAGAGAGTCAGAGCCGAAATCTGCTGGAAAACGCTCAGAGGTTGGGAAAAGGGTCAGAGTCGATGTACCATTCCGAAATCGACTCTGACCGTTCGGTTCGACTCTGACCCTAATTCTCCGGATCGCTCGTCATCGGGTGGGTCGACAGATAAATCACGCCGGCCGCGTGACCAACGCCCCAACGCGCCGTTGCCGCGACACCATCGAAGTACTTGATGAAAGTCACCGTGTTCGCCGCGATCTCTCTCAGCTTCTGCACGCCGCCGAGCAAGGTGTTGTCCAGGTAGACACGGACTTCGCTCGGGTTCTGGAAGCTGTCGGTGCCGCGGGTCTGGAGCCAATTCGAGCGCAGCGCTTCGACCGCGTCGTACACGGTGTTGAAGTGTTGACCCGCGATCTGCTCCTGGGTCAGAACCGTGCGATCGCCTTTGCGGCTCGGCTCCTCGGCGTGATGCAACGCGCAACCGGCGGCGGTCGCGAGATACAGCCCGAAAGCGAGTCGGACAACTGAAGCGCGCATCGTGAGTGGGAGCGGCGGACGACGATCCTCCAAATGATCTTGGACCGCGCGGTCGAGAACTGCAAGCAGCGCGACCAGTTGCCTGCTTTTCGTCGACGCTGTTGCTCGTCAGCCGCTCACGCTCGAGCGGGTCGAGGCGACGCGCCATTCGGGTGCCTCGGACTCGCCGCGCTCGTCCCCGTCGCCGCCGCGAGGTCGAACTCGGTCGTCGGCCGGCTCGCGCGCGAGCTCCTGGTCGACGAGGCGGAGCCCGCGGCCCTCGGCGCTCGCGGGCAGCTCGAGCCGGAAAGTGCTCCCCGCTCCGACGACCGACTCGACAGTGAGCGAGCCTTGCAGCAGCTCGGCGAGCCGGCGAGAGATGGGGAGCCCCAGGCCGGTGCCGTTCTGCAACTGCGTCTTCCCGAGCTGCACGAACTCGTGGAAGATCCGCTCCTGGTCGTCCTGCGAGATACCCTCGCCGTGGTCGATGACCTCGATTGCCACGCCGCCGGCCGGCGTCGGCGACGACACTACCTCGATTGGCTTTCCGTCGCCGAACTTGATGGCGTTGGAGATCAGGTTCAGAAGAATCTGCCGCAGCCGGCGTGGATCGGAGACGATGCGGACCGGCTGGTCGTGGCGGTGCTCGAGGGTGAGCTCGGAGCCATGCTCGTCGGCGAGCGGGCGCACGGTCACGAACAGATCCTCGATCAGCCCCGGGAAGTCTACCGGCTGGAGGCGCAGATCGATCTTGCCAGCCTCGATCTTGGACAGGTCGAGGACGTCGTTCACCAGCTCGAGCAGGTGACGCGCCGCCTTTTGTGTGCGCTCGATCCCTTCGACCTGCTTTTCGTTGAGCGGTCCGTAAATGCGCTCCAATAAGAGAGTGCTATAGCCGAGCACCGCGTTGATCGGCGTGCGGAGCTCGTGGCTCATCGACGCGTAGAACCGGCTGCGGGCCGTCATCGCGCGCTCGAGCTCGAGCTGCCGCTGGTGCAGCTCGTGGTTGAGCTGCTGCAGCTCGCGAGCGGATTCGGCGAGTGAAGCCGCCTGCTGTCGCATTGCTTGCTCGTGCCGCGCGCGCTCCGAGATGTCGCGCGCGATGAGCGTGTACGTACGGCGGCCGGCCGTGGCGTCGTCGTGACACGATACCGACGCTTCGATCGGGAACTCCTCGCCGTTGGCCCGGCGGCCGGTGAGCGACTGCGGACGAATGCTCGAGATGCCGTCATCGCGCGCCTGCCGTGAATCGCTCGCCGCCGCGCACATCGCCGCGACGACTTCCGCGCCGGCGCCTTGCGGCAGGAAATCCGTGATCGACCTGCCGACGGCCTGCTCGCCCGTCGTGCCGAACATGCGCTCGGCCGCGCCGTTGACGAGAGAGACCTTCGAGTCGGCGTCGAACAGCACGATCGCGTCCATCGCCGTCCGCACGATCTCGCTGAATCGTGCCTCGGACTGCAGGAGCTCGCGCATGTGGCGCAGCTCGAGCTCCTGTCGTTCGATCTCGTGTATGCGCTGCTCCTGCTCGGCGATGCGCCGGCGCTGCACGTGCAGATCGACGAACACCTGCACCTTGGAGCGCAGGATCTCCGGCTGGAACGGCTTGAACATGTAGTCCACCGCGCCCACCGAATAGCCGGTGAACACGTACGTGTCGTCCTTGCTGATCGCGGTGAGGAAGATGATCGGCACGTAGCGCGTGCGCTCGCGCGACTTGATCAGGCGAGCCGTCTCGAAGCCGTTCATTCCCGGCATCTGCACGTCGAGCAGGATGACGGCGAACTCGCGTTCGAGAAGCTGGCGGAGCGCGTCTTCGCCGGAGGTCGCGCGCACGACGCGCTGCCCGAGCGGCTCGAGGATCGCCTCGAGCGCCAGAAGATTCTCGGGCCGGTCGTCGACGAGGAGGATGTCGACTCGGTCGGTCGCGGGCGCCGGCGCGGTCATGTCGACCCGGATCGAGAAGGCTGCGCGACGGGGAGCGCGGCGAGCGTGCTGGCGATCTGCGCGATCGACAAGACGCGCGCTTCGGGAACGGCACGCAGCGCGGCGGCTGGCATCGTCGGGCTTTCGGCGCTCTCGGGGCGCTGGACGAGCGCCAGTCCGCCGCGATCGGCGATCCGCCGCAATCCGCGCGCGCCGTCGGCGTTGGCGCCGGTGAGCACGACGCCGACCGCGCGCTTTCCATAGGCGTCCGCGACCGACGTGAACGTGACGTCGATCGACGGCCGGCTGTACAGCACCGCCTCGTCCGTGGAAAGAGAAAAGTGTCCACCCTCGACGAGGAGATGGTAGTCGGCCGGCGCGAGATAGATCGTCCCTCCGGCGATCGGCGCCTTGTCCTCGACCTCACTCACGCACAGCGGGGTTCGGTCCTGCAGCAGGCTGGTCAGCAGATGGTCCGAGTCCCTGTGTCGATGCTGTACCACGACCATCGACAGAGCGAACGTGTCCGGCAGGGCCGTAACGAGCTGGCGAAGGGCGGCCAATCCACCCCATGAGGTTCCAACGACGGCGATCTCGTAGGCGGCCACGTCTACCTGACTTTGCGAAAGATTTTTTCTTTCGAATCGAGTTTTTCGTAGCAATCCTCGTACTGCGAGAAGCGCAACGACTCTTTGCTCCCGAGCGCCAGGATGCCGAAGGTGACGAGGCTGTCGTAGAACAACGTGTGGACGCGGTTCTGCAGCTCGCGGTCGAAATAGATGAGCACGTTCCGGCAGAAGACCACGTGGAATTCGCTGAACGACCGGTCGGTGACGAGGTTGTGCTGCGAGAAGACCGTGTTCCGCGTGAGCGACGGGCTGAACAATGCTCCGTCGTACTTGGCCGTGTAGTACTCGGAGAACGAGCGTGTGCCGCCGGCGCGGATGTAGTTCTCCGTGTACTCCTGCATCCGGTTGAGCGGAAAGATCCCCGCGTGCGCGATCTGCAGCACGGCTTCGTTGATGTCGGTCGCGTAGATCCGCGAGCGGTCGAGCAGGCCTTCCTCCTCCAGGACGATCGCCGTCGAATACACCTCTTCGCCGGTCGAACATCCGGCGTGCCAGATCCGGACGAACGGATAGGTGCGAAGCACCGGCACGACGACGTCGCGGAAGGCGCGGTAGAACGACGGATCGCGAAACATCGCGGTCACGCTCACCGACAGGTCGAGCAGGAGCCGCTCCATCGCAGGCGATTCGTGGAGCACGAGCGCCTGCAGCTCCGACATGGAGCTCAGGCCTTCCGCGTGGACCCGCTTCCACAGCCGCCGCCTGATTGACGCATACGCATAGGACCGAAAGTCGAAGCCATACTGGCGATAGATCCCCTCGAGCAGCAGCTCGATCTCGATGCGCTCCAGCCCGGCGTCGTACGAAACCGGCGGGCCGGCGAGCGATCGATTCGCACTCAGCGGTACAGCCACACCCGCATCAGGCTGAGCAGCTGCTCCGTATCCACCGGTTTCGTGATGTAGTCCGACGCTCCCGCTTCGATGCACTTCTCTCGATCTCCCTTCATCGCCTTCGCCGTGAGAGCGATGATCGGCAAGTTCCGGAACTGCGGGCGCTCGCGGATGGCCCGCGTCGTCTCGTATCCGTCCATCTCCGGCATCATTACGTCCATCAGCACGAGGTCGACGCCGGAATTCGCGTCCAGCTTCGCCAGCGCGTCCCGTCCGTTCTCGGCGAACACCACCTCCATGCCGTGCTGCTCGAGCACGCTGGTGAGCGAAAAGATGTTTCGTACGTCGTCGTCGACGATCAGTACGTGCTTGCCCGCGAACACGGCGTCCGTGTCGTGGAGATGCTCGAGCATCCGTCGTTTCTGCTCGGGCAATCGTGCTTCGACGCGGTGCAGGAAGAGGGCCGTTTCGTCGAGCAGCCGCTCCGGCGATTTCACGTCCTTGACGATGATCGTCTCGGCGAACCTCCGAAGGCGCGTCTCCTCCTCGCGGCTCAATTCTTTCCCTGTGTAGATGATGATCGGCAGATCCTGCACCGCCGGATCGGCTCGCACGGTCTCCAGCAGCTCGAAACCATCCGTTCCGCCGGCGAGGCCAAGGTCGAGCACCATGCAGTCGAAGTGCGTCGTCTTGAGCTTCTCGAGGGCTTCGTTCGCCGATGAGACGGCGGTGATCTCGACGTCCTCGTGCGAGATCAGCTCGATCATGCTGCGCCGCTGCGCCTCGTCATCCTCCACCACCAGCAACCGCTTCACCTGCTGGTCGATGAAGGTCGAGATCTTGTTGAACGAATCCTCGAGCGCCTCCTTCGACACCGGCTTCTCGAGGTAGGCGATCGCCCCCGCTTTGAGCCCCTGTTGGCGCTCGCCGATGCCCGTGATGATGTGCACGGGAATGTGGCGCGTCTCGGCATGGTGCTTCAGCCGATCGAGCACGACCCAGCCATCCATTCCCGGCATGTCGAGGTCGAGCGTGATGGCATCGGGCGTGAATTCGTGGGCGAGCTCCAGCCCCGACTCGCCGTCGAGCGCGACGATGCCCTTGAAGTCCTTGTCGCGCGCCATGTCGAGCAGGATGCGCGCGAAGTTCGAGTCGTTCTCGATGATCAGCACCACACGGTCGCCCGGCTCGATCGTGTCGCGATCGTCATCGAAGCTGGGCCGCGGCGCGCGGCGATCCTGCGGTCGAGGGAGTGTGGCCGTAGACGCCGCCCGCGCGTCGTCGTCCCAGGGTCGGGTCGCTCCGCCGCGAAGCGCCGGCGTCGAAGCACGCGTCGCCGCGCTCGGCACGGCACCGGTCGGCTGCTCGGTGGACTGCGACCCGCCCGCGGGTTGCGTCATTCTGATCGGCAGGAAGAGCGTGAACGCACTGCCCTGCCCGGGGGTGCTCTCGACGCGAATCTCACCGCCGAGGAGCCGCGCCATCTCACGACTGATGGTGAGACCGAGGCCGGTGCCGCCGAACCGGCGGCTCGTCGTTCCGTCCGCCTGCTGGAACGCCTCGAAGATGAGCTGCTGCTTTTCCTTCGGGATGCCGATGCCCGTGTCTCGCACCTCGAACGCGATCACGCCGCTCTCCGAGCGGTCGAGGGCACGCGTCGCGAAGCGCCGGGACGTCGCCGCGCGCCGGACCGTCAGGGTCACGCTCCCGTGCTCGGTGAACTTCACCGCGTTCGACAACAGGTTCTTGAGGACCTGCTGCAATCGTTGGCCGTCGGTGAAGATCGACGGCGGCACATCGGACTGCACGTCGACCGTGAAGACGAGCCCTTTCTCCTCGGCGAGCGGCCGGAAGGTGCGCTCGACGAAGTCGCGGATCTCGCTCGTCGGAACGTCGGTCGCGTTCACCTCCATCTTTCCCGCCTCGACCTTGGACACGTCGAGGATGTCGTTGATGAGGTTGAGCAGATCCGTGCCGGACGAATAGATCGTTTCGGCGAACTCGATCTGCTTCTTGCTGAGGTTCTTGTCCTTGTTCTCGGTGAGGAGCTTGGCAAGGATGAGGAGCGAATTGAGCGGCGTGCGCAGCTCGTGGCTCATGTTCGCCAGGAACTCGTTCTTGTACTTGGAGCTGAGCGCCAGCTGCTCCGCTTTCTCCTCGAGCGCCACACGCGCTGCTTCGACTTCCCGGTTCTTCTGCTCGACCTTGGCGTTCTGCTCGGCGAGCAGTGACGCTTTCTCCTCGAGCTCCTCGTTGACCTGTTGCAGCTCCTCCTGCTGCTCCTTGAGCAGCTCCTCGGATTGGCGCAGCGTACGGGCCTGCGCCTCGAGCTCCTGATTGGACTTCTTGAGCTCGTCCTGCTGCTGCTGCAATTCTCTCGACTGACTCTGCAGCTCCTGGGTCAGCTTCTGCGATTGCTGCAGCAGCTCCTCGGTGCGCATGTTCGCCTGAATCATGTTGAGAACGACACCGATCGACTCGGCGAGCTGGTCGAGGAACGACTGGTGGATCTGGCTGAAGGGCAGGAAGCTCGCGAGCTCGATCACCGCCTTCACGTCGCCCTCGAACAGGATCGGCAGCACGATGATGTTGCGCGGCGGCGCTTCACCCAGCCCCGACGTGATCTGGATGTAGTCGTCGGGCACGTTCTGCAGCAGGATCGGCTGCTTCTCGAGCGCCGACTGGCCGACGAGTCCTTCGCCCGGCGCGAAGCGATTGGCCACGTGCTTTCTCGCGCGATACGCGTAGCTCGCGATGAGCTTGAGCGATACGCCGCCCGGATCCTGATCGGAGATGAAGAATGCGCCGTGGTGAGCTGACACCAAAGGTGTTAGCTCAGACATGATCAGCCGCGACACGCTCTCCAGATCTTTCTGCCCCTGCATCATCCGGCTGAACTTGGCCAGGTTCGTCTTGAGCCAGTCCTGCTCCTGGTTGCGCTCGGTCGTTTCGCGCAGGTTGGCGATCATCTGATTGATGTTCTGCTTGAGCTCATCGAGCTCGCCTTGTGCGTCGACGGTGATCTGCCGCGTGAGATCGCCCTTGGTCACCGACGTCGCGACATCGGCGATGTTGCGCACCTGGGCGGTGAGCGAGTTCGCCATGGCGTTCACGCTGTCGGTCAATCCTTTCCACGTGCCCGAGACGTTCGGTACTTCGGCCTGGCCGCCGAGGATGCCTTCGGTGCCGACCTCTTTCGCCACGCGGGTGACTTCGTCGGCGAACACGCGCAGCCGGTCCACCATGTTGTTGATCGTATTCTTGAGCGACAGCACCTCGCCCTGCGCCTCGACCGTGATCTTCTGCGACAGGTCGCCGTTGGCGACGGCAGTCGTGACGTCGGCGATGTTCCGCACCTGGGTCGTGAGGTTGGCGGCGAGACCGTTCACGTTGTCGGTGAGATCGCGCCACACGCCGGCGGCGCCGGGGACTTTCGCCTGACCGCCGAGCTTCCCCTCCGTTCCCACTTCACGCGCGACGCGCGTGACTTCGTTGGCGAAGGCGTTCAGCTGGTCGACCATCGCGTTGATGGTGTTCTTGACCTCGAGAATCTCGCCGCGTACCTCGACCGAGATCTTTCGCGAGAGATCGCCCTTGGCGACCGCGGTCGTGACGAGCGCGATGTTGCGGACCTGCACGGTGAGGTTGCCGGCCATCGCGTTCACGTTGTCGGTGAGGCTCTTCCAGGTGCCGGCCACGCCCGGAACGTTCGCCTGACCGCCGAGCACGCCTTCGGTGCCGACCTCGCGCGCCACGCGCGTGACTTCACCCGCGAAGGCGTTGAGCTGGTCGACCATGCGATTGACGACTTCCTTGATCTGCAGGATCTCGCCCTGCGCGGCGACGGTGATCTTGCGGGTCAGGTCGCCGTTGGCGATCGCGGTGGCGACCGCGCTCACGTCGCGCAACTGCACCGTGAGGTTGGCCGCCATGCCGTTCACGTTCTGCGTGAGATCGCGCCACGTGCCGCTCACGCCTTCCACGCGCGCCTGCCCGCCGAGCTTTCCTTCCGTCCCCACTTCCTTGGCCACGCGGGTCACTTCGCTCGCGAACGCATTGAGCTGGTCCACCATCGTGTTGATGGTGTTCTTGAGCTCGAGGATCTCGCCCTGGACGTTCACCGTGATCTTGCGCGACAGGTCGCCCTTCGCCACGGCGGTGGTCACGTCCGCGATGTTGCGGACCTGTGCCGTGAGGTTGCCCGCCATCGCGTTGACGTTGTCGGTGAGATCCTTCCAGGTGCCGCTCACGCCCTGCACGCTCGCCTGGCCGCCGAGGATGCCTTCGCTGCCCACCTCGCGCGCCACGCGAGTCACTTCCGACGCGAACGCCGAGAGCTGGTCGACCATGTCATTGATCGTGTTCTTGAGCTCGAGCACCTCACCGCGCGCCTCGACGGTGATCTTGCGCGACAGGTCGCCGGTTGCCACTGCGGTGGTGACGTCGGCGATGTTGCGCACCTGATTGGTGAGGTTCGACGCCATCGCGTTCACGGAATCGGTGAGGTCTTTCCACGTTCCGCTCACGCCTTGCACCTTGGCCTGGCCGCCGAGCACGCCTTCCGTGCCGACCTCGCGCGCTACGCGCGTGACCTCGCTGGCGAACGCGTTGAGCTGATCTACCATTCGATTCACTGTCGAGCCGATGCGGTAGAACTCGCCCTGCACCTGCTTGCCGTCGATCTCGAGCTCGACTTTTTGCGACAGATCGCCTTCGGCGACGGCCTTGATGACTCGCGACACCTCGGACGTGGGTTGTACGAGATCGGTGATGATGCTGTTCACCGAGTCGACGACCGTGACCCACTGCCCGCCGGCGCCATTCATGGCTATCCGATCGGTCATCTTGCCCTCACGCCCGACCGACGTGCTGACGCGCGTGATCTCCTCGACGAGCAGTGCCTGCTTGCGGACCATCTCGTTGAACGAGTCGATCACGTCCGCCATCAGCGGGTCACCGTTGCCGGCGAGCTCGACCGAAAAATCGCCCGCGTTCACCGCGCGGAGCCCGGCCAGAAGGCGCTTGAGAGAGGCGTCGCGGGACGACCCGCGAGCACCGCGTTTGCGAGGCGAGCTGAGCGGCACTTCGACGTCGCTCTGCGAGTTGGAGCGCTTCGCATTCACGCGCCGGCCTCGTCGTCCGTTGCCGGCGGGCTGCGCGTTGGTCGCGGGAGATGAAGGCTCGCGTTCGAGGATTTCGGGAGTGTCGCCGACGCCCACGGTCAGCTCCTGGCGATTTTGAGTGGAGAGGTGCGGCTCAGGCGCCGGTCCTGGATCGGCGCGATGATGATTGCGTGCGCATGTGCGTGCGAGTGCCCGGATGCATCGAGCCCGCAATCGGGCCGAGCCGTCGAGGCTCGTGAGGAAGGCACTACTTCAAGACTGATGCCGGGCTCTTGCAACACAGGTCACAAGCGATCGCCCAAGCCGGACTCTGGTGGGAAGAAAGCCGGACAGCGCCCGACAGATCGCCCCGGCCGCCTCCTGCGGCCAGGGGCCTCCCTTCATCAGCGCGGCTTGGCCGGCGCCATGGCAGTCGCGTCGAGCGCCGCTCTCAACCCCCGCGCCAGTTTCAGCGCGTCATCGTCGCCCCAGAAGTGCATGAACATCACGTGGGGCTGATCCGTGAGCAGGTGGCTGTGAAGCGCCGTCACCTTGATCCCGTTCGACTCCAGCGCGCGAATCACCGGATTGACCTCGGCGGGCAACAGTACGAAGTCGCCAGTGGTGACCGCACGGCCGTTGGTGGTCGGCTGCACGTTGATCCCGGTTGCGACGCCCATTGACGGCGGAATGACCTCGCTGCCTTCGTGAATCGCCTCCGGTCGGGGCACGCTGATCTGGTACACGCCGCCATTCCCCTTGCCCGTGACGCCGAGCGCGTTCGCGAAGGCGACGGTGTCGAGCGTGAGCCGCAGTGCCGTGACCTTTGGCGGCGGAGCCATGGGCGTGTGAGAGGCGGCGAGGGCGTCGTGGATCGTTTGCGCGATTTTGGCTTCGTCGCCGGTGGCCATGACGTGCATGTAGACGATGCGCGGCGTTTCACCGAGCAGATGGTTGTGCACCGCGGTCTGTTCGACGCCACCCTGCTGCAGCTTGGCCATGACCGGCGCGACTTCGCTCTCTGTGAGCACGAGGTCGCCCATCGCCATCGTCTTGCCGTCGCCCGTGCGCTTGAACGCGATCCAGGAACCGAGTGCGAGCGCCGGCCGAAGCTGAATGCCATTCACGGTGACCGAGAGATCACCTCGCGGAAAGCTGTATTTGTGTACGCCGCCAGGCTGCGCCGCGCCGGCACGTCCGAGCGCGCGATCCGCGGCGCTCCAGCCGGACGAATCCTGGGCCCGCGCCTCGATCGAAGCTGCCAGGCAGGCGACGGCCGCCACGCTCACGCCCCGAATCATCCTCCGCATCGATCCTCCCTTCCTCGGGTTCACAAGGTCCGACGCATGAACGCACTCACCTTGCGCGGCGTTCGTCGGCGTCGATATGTTCGCCCCCCTTCCGCCGCAACATAGCGACCCATTTCGCCCGAGGTGTCCCCTCCATGCGCAACTTCGCGCCAACTTTGCCCCGGCTGGCCGGACTGCTCGCGGTCGTTGTCATCTCGGCCTGCAGCGCGGATTCCCCCATGGATCCGCTGGCCTCGAGCTATGCCAAGGGCGGACACAAGCCGCCGCCGCCACCACCGCCGGCGCACGACCCGATTCTCTTCGTGCATGGGCTGAACGCGAACAGCTCGACGTGGAGCACGATGGTGTCGCGGTTCACGAGCGATGGTTGGACGAGCGCCGAGCTGGTGAACTGGTCGTACGACTACACCAAGTCGAACGCGACGACGGCCAATCTCATTGCCAAGAAAGTCGATTCGATCCTGAAAGCGACGGGAGCGTCCAAGGTCGACATCATTACGCACTCGATGGGCGCGATGTCGGCTCGCTACTACGTCAAAAACCTCGGCGGCGATGGCAAGGTGGACGCGCTCGTCACGCTGGGCGGGGCGAACCACGGCACCACCACCGCGTCGCTCTGCTCGTTCGTCTGGATCTCCTGCGTCGAGATGATCCCGGGTTCAAACTTCTTGAACACGCTCAACGCCGGTGACGAGACCTGGGGTACGCCGCGCTACGGCACGTGGTACAGCCCGTGCGACGAGGTCATCATCCCGAACAGCAGTGCGCTGCTGGATGGTGCCGTGAACACGCAGACCGCCTGCCTGCAACACAGCCAACTGCACGAGGACTCGACCGTATACGCGCAGGTCAGGGACTGGGTGATCTTTGCGCCGGTGCTTGCGGTAGCGCCGTAACGACGCGCACCGGAATCCCGCCGTTTCTGGTTCGCAGGCGCTCCTCGAG
This sequence comes from Gemmatimonadaceae bacterium, assembly GCA_035469245.1. GTDB lineage: Bacteria > Gemmatimonadota > Gemmatimonadetes > Gemmatimonadales > Gemmatimonadaceae > JAQBQB01. The sequence goes on along the minus strand of DATISA010000038.1, from coordinate 52,524 downwards.
CGGCAGCCGCAGCTGCCGCTCGAGAGCGCGATCAGCGGAGAGCAGCGCGATGCGCCACCCGGGGCGCGACCCGCGGATTACGTTTCCAAGCTGCGCATAAAGGTTTCGTAATCCGTCGGACTCGCCGATTCTGACGCCGTACGGTGGATTCGACGCGATGAGTCCCGGCCCCTCGTCGCTCTCCATCGACGAGATGGCTTGAACGGCGAAGTCGATGTCCCGCGCGACCCCGGCCCGTTCGGCGTTCGCTTGAGCGGCGCGGATAGCGCCCGCGTCGCGATCCGCGCCGGCTATCGAGACGGGGGACGCAGCCAGCTCGCGCGACCGGGCATCCTCGACCAACGACGACCACATCCGTCGATCCGCGTCCGGCCAGCGAAGAAAAGCGAACTCGCGGTCGCGGCCCGGAGCGATCCGGCGCGCGAGACGGGCGGCTTCGATAGGGATGGTTCCCGAGCCGCACATTGGATCGAACAGTGGTTCGTCGCCCGACCATCCCGCGGCGAGTAACAGAGCCGCGGCCAGCGTTTCACGCAACGGCGCCTTGGCGAGTTGCTGGCGGTACCCGCGCAAATGCAGCAACGCGCCGGAGCTGTCGGAGCTGACGGTCACCGTGTCGTGCAGCACGCGAACGATGAAGAGCTGTGAGGCCGATGCGGCGGCATTCTCGTCGTCGTCCGCCACGGCCGGGGTGACCTGCGCCCCGGCGACATGCCGTGCCAGCGACTCGGCCAGCCGCTCCGCCACCGCGCCACTGTGGTAAAGCTTCGACTTGCGGCACGTCACGCGAAAAGTGACTGCCGAGCTCGGGGCGACGAAGCGGTCCCACGGCAGGCGCTTTGCATGCCGTTCGAGCTCGAAGAACGTTCGCGCGCGGAACTCGGCGAGGCGGACGATGATGCGGCTGGCCGTCCGCGACCAGAGGTTTGCCCGCGCGATGGACGCCGAGTCGCCGGACCAGGCGACTCCACCGTCTTGCACCGTCGGGGAAATGCCTAACGCCGCGAGCTCGCCGGCACATAGCGGCTCGAGGCCGGGTGCGGTGACCGCAAAGACATCGAGCTGGTTAGGCTGTGAGACGCCAATCACGAACACAACTTAACGACGACATATGAACATCCGATCGATCGCCCTGGCCATCGCGAGCATCTCGCTGATGGCCTGCACGCACCACGACCCCTCGACCGCGATCCCGGGCATTCGCAGCCAGGACTTCGGCACACTGAACGGCGCGAAGCTCGAGCTCCTCGCCGTAGGGGGCATCGCCGCATTGCAGACGCGATACACCGTGGACCACGACACCCGCGCATATGCCTACAGCCTTCGCCACATCTGTTCGGACAAATGCGGCGCGCCAATGGACAGCGCGTCGGGCACACTGTCGCCGGCGGCCGCGGACTCGCTCTTCAACCTGGTGTGGTCGGAATCGCCGTACGGCTTGCGCGACGATTACGGCACCACGCCTAACGCCGCCGACATGATGAATTACACGCTCAGCGTGACGTTCGAGGGCAGCACCAAGAAGATCCGCGCCGATGACGGCACGATGCCGGACGCGATGCGAAAGATCGCGGACGCGGTGCGTGGAATTGTTTCGGCGGCCAGGGGTCAGTAGGCGGGGAAGGCTAAAAAGGGTCAGAGTCGAATTAGCGTCGAAAGTAAAAAGGGTCAGAGTCGAATTAGCGGGCTCGCTAATTCGACTCTGACCCTTTTTACTGTACCGACTGCACGACGTACCGTATCATTGCGCGCGTAGATGCCACCTCGGCCCGTGCCTCATACCTTCCGCACTCACGCCTCTGGCACTATGCCCTTGCTGTTCGCTGTTCGCCGTCCGCAGTTCGCCGTTTCCCCCGCGCCACCACCGCCCTGTACCCGAGCAGCATCCCGAACACCGCGAGGTACACGAGCGGGAAGAAGGTGTCCTTCTTCACCGCCCACAAATAGTGGATCGTCCCCGTGATCGCCGCGACGTACACCAACCGGTGGAGCGTCGTCCACCGCTTGCCGAGGCGGCGCACCCAACCCTTCGTCGACGTGATCGCCAGCGGCAGCATCACGAGCCACGTCGTCATGCCGATCAGGATGTACTTGTGCTTGACGATCTCGCCCCACATGTCGGACCAGGCGAAGAACCAGTCGACGCCGACCCACATGCTCAGGTGCACGCAGGCATACACGAACGTGAACACGCCGAGCATGCGTCGGTATTTGACCAGCGAGTTCCAGCCGAATGCCTTTCTGAGCGGCGTGATCGAGAGCGTGATCGCGAGAAAGCGCAGCGTCCACAAACCAGTCTCGATCTCCAATTCACGAATCGGGTTCGCGCCGAGGCGATCGGCGGTGAACTTCCACCCGACATAGGCGAGCGGCACGAGGCAGGCGACGAAAAGCGCGGGCTTCACGACCCGCGCCGAGGTCCCCGCCTTCCGCTTTCCTCGTCCCGCGTCGCGTGTTGAGTCGCGCGTCGCGGCACGCGTCCGAACTACCGCGTCCGTGGTCAGAAGTTCTTCCTCAGGTCCATGCCGGCGTACAGCTGGGCAACCTGGTCGGCGTAGCCGTTGAACATCAGCGTGCGCACACGCCGGAAATGCCCGATGCGCCGCTCGCTCGCCTGCGTCCAGCGTGGGTGATCGACTTCGGGATTCACGTTGGCGTAAAAGCCGTACTCGTTGGGATTGGCGAGCTGCCACGTGTTCCGCGGCTGTTTGTCGACGAACGAGATCCGCGATATCGCCTTGACTCCCTTGAAGCCGTACTTCCACGGCACGATCAGCCGAAGCGGCGCGCCGTCCTGGTTTGGAAGCGTCTTACCGTAGAGGCCCGTCACCATCAGCGTGAGGGGATGCATCGCCTCGTCCATCCGCAGTCCTTCCACGTACGGCCATGGCAGGATCGCCAGCTTCTGGCCGGGCATCTGATCGGGCGCGTAGATCGTGGTGAACTGGACGTACTTGGCGCTCGGAAGCGGGTCGAAGCGCTTGATCATTTCGGCGAGCGGGATACCCTGCCACGGGATCACCATCGACCAGGCCTCGACGCAGCGGAAGCGGTAGACGCGGTCCTCGAGCTTGTGCGGCTTGACGAGATCCTCGAGCTGGTACTCGGCGGGCTTCTTCACCAGGCCGTCGACCTTCACCGTCCAGGGCCTGGTGCGGAACTTTTGCGAGTTCTGATAGGGATCTTCTTTGTCCGTGCCGAACTCGTAGTAGTTGTTGTATTGGGTAATCTCGTCCCAGGAGTTGGGCTTATCCTCCTGGAGTTTTGGCGGCGCCACCGCGGACAACAGCCGCCCCGTCCCGACCAGCCCGACCGCCGCGATACCCGCGGCAGCCACGAACTGCCGGCGGTTCACGTAGTCGGACTCCTTCGTTATCTCGGACGATTCCAGGTCGTCGGGCCGCTTGATGAGCATGGGGTCGATCCCGGTAGTGAGCGCGTAAGCATAATGATCTGTCAGGTCCGACAGTTCCCGCCTGTCCGAATGAACCTATCCGCGCCGCCGATTTTGCCAATTTGACCACCCGCGGCGGGCACGCCCGCTGCTTCTTCTGCCGCCCCGGAACGTCGTGGCGGTTGCCCGCGCGGCGTCTGGGTTCCGGCCATCGACGTCGTCGAGGAGAAAGACTCCTATCTGATGTACGCCGAACCGCCCGGTGCGGATCCATCACAGCCGAGATCTCTAACAGCTGACGGTCCGGCACCAAGCGCCGCGAGAGCATTGCGCACGACCGGGCCCGGGTCGCCGACCCGGGCTCGACTGTCGCGCTCGGTCGAGCATCGGGAGAGCGGTCCGTTTCCTGCCTTGGCGATGCTCGATGCCTCGGACGTTGAAGGCCAAGGCGAGGCGCGTACTCGTCGACCGCTTTGGCCATGCTGAATTTCAAGAGGGTCAGTGGGAACCGATTCGCGCTGTCCTCGAGGGACACGACGCGCTCGTCGTCATGCCCACGGGCAGCGGGAAGTCGCTGATCTTTCAGCTCCCTGCCCTCCTGCTGCCCGGCCTGACGATCGTCGTGAGTCCCCTGATCGCGCTGATGAAGGATCAGCAGGACAAGCTCGCCGCCTGCGGCGTGGACGCGCTGGCGATGCACTCGCATCTCTCCGACACCCAAGCGCGCGATCTGGCAAAGCGGGTCCAGGAGGGTGGCGGCGAGATTCTCTATCTGACCCCCGAGCGCTTCAAGGACCGCGAGTTCTTCGAGCATCTGCTCACGCGGAGCGTCAGCCTGTTCGTGATCGACGAGGCGCACTGCGTCAGCCAGTGGGGGCACGACTTCCGTCCCGACTACCTGACGCTGGGCTCGGTGGTGAAGCGATTGGGGCGGCCGCCGATTCTCGCACTCACGGCGACGGCGACGGCGGAAGTGCGAGCCGACATCGCGCGCCAGCTCGGCATGTCCGATCCCAAGATCACGGTCACCGGCTTCGCGCGGCCGAACCTGCGCTTCGAGGTGAAGCGGACCGTCAATCAGACGATGAAGGACGCCGCGCTCGACGAGATGCTGCGTGAGAGCCCCGGCGTCGGCGTCGTCTACGTGGCGACCGTGCGGGAAGCCGAGCGGCTGTACGAGACGTTTTCGCCGCGCTTTCCGGTCGGCTTGTATCACGGGAAAATGAGCGGCGTCGAGCGCAAGGAGACGCAGGACCGCTTCATGGCTGACGAGTTCAAGGCGATGATCGCGACGAACGCGTTCGGGCTCGGCATCGACAAGCCCGACCTGCGGTTCGTGATCCACTACCACTTTCCGGGCTCGGTCGAGTCGTACTATCAGGAGGCCGGCCGCGCGGGGCGCGATGGCCTGCCGGCGACGTGCACGCTGTTCTATCGAGTGGAAGACAGCCGCGTGCAGTCGTACTTCCTTGGCGGGAAGTATCCCGACGTGGAGGAAGCGGCGCGCGTTGCGATCGTACTCGAGCAGGTTCCACTCGAGGAGACGGTGCACGTCGACGACCTGGCCGAAAAGTCGGGCGTGCCGCGGCGAAAGGTCCGCATCGTCCTCGCGCTGCTCAAGCGACATGGCCTCGTTCGCGAATATCGCGGCGGAAGCTGGGACCGAATGCAGGACCGGCTGACTTCAGTCGACCTGAGCGCCGATCTCACGGACTACGAGCAACGCAGGCTGCAGGACCGGGCGAAGCTCCGCGCGATGATCAACTACTGTCAGAGCGCGCAGTGCCGTACGCGGTTCATCCTCGACTATTTCGGCGAGCCGGTCGAGGCGGATTGGCGCTGCGGGAACTGCGATGCGTGCGACGGGGGGTTGGTTGCGTCTCGGCCGACGGCTCGGCTTACGGCTGACGGCTCACGGCTTGGCGCTCGGCCAACGGCTAACGGCCCGGGCGAGCAGCTGACGGCTGACGGCACTGGCTGACAGCTAACAGCTTGGCCGTCAGCCGACAGCTTGGGCTGTCAGCCATCAGCCTTCAGCTTTCAGCCGTCAGCTCGAGCCGTGAGCGATCAGCCGTAAGCAAAGCCGAGCGCCGTTAGCTGTAGGCCGAGCCGTCATTGCGCCGGCAGCACCACCAACTGTCCCCGCATCATCGGCACGTGCGCCGGCACGCTGCACGAGAAATCGTATACGCCGGGAGCGCGCGCGACGTACGTCGTGTCGATCTTGCCCTGCGGAGGCAGCTTCACAAAGAAGTCGGACATCACGAACGAGTGATCGTCGTCCTCGGGATTGATCAGGGTCAGAGCGAGCGTGTCGCCCGCGAAGACTGTGATCGTGCTCGGCGAGAACGCGTAGACCTCCTTTCCGGCGAGCACGCCTTCTGCGGCGAAGTCCTTCGCGAGAAAAGGGAAGATCTTCGTCTGCTCCTTCACGAGGAGCGGCACCGTCGTGACGACGATTGTTCGTCGGCGTGGCGTATAGGACGCGTGGGACTGAGTCGGGGCCGGGCGGCCGCATGCCGCGCCGAGCGTCATGAGCAGTGCGTAGTAGCCTGATCGCATCGTGGGATGGCGAGGGAGATCATGGAACGTACCACGAGCGGTGGTGGCATTCACGCTCCGTCGCGCAACGCCCCCGCCGCCGCATTATCATAGATCCTCCAGTCCCGCTCCTCGCGATTACCGCACCCCGATGACCACCTTCGCCCCACTTCCCATCGCGGCCGTGCTCGACCGGCAATTCCTCGACAATTCGTTGCAAGTCTGGCTTAGCGCGGGCATCACCACTGCGCTCGTACTCGTGCTCGGCGTCCTGCTGCGACAGCTCCTCGTGTCGCGCATCGGAGCGATCGCCGCGCGCACGAGCAATCAGCTCGACGACATGTTCGTCGAGCTCATTCGCGACACGCGGACGTGGATCATCATCGCGCTCGCGCTGTTCGCGGGGCTCACGCAGCTCACGATGCCGGACCGCATCGCGAAGTATCTGGAGAGCGCCGCCAAGCTGATCCTTCTGTGGCAGGCGGCGCTGTGGGGCGCGTCGGCGATCACCTTCTGGCTCAAGCACTACCTCACGCATCGCACGACATCGCAGGACCGCGCGAGCATCGCGATGATCAACGCGATGGGCGTCGGGGCCAAGGTGCTGTTGTGGGTCCTGATCGTCCTCACCGCGCTCAAGTCCGTGTTCGGCGTGGAGATCACGGCCTGGATCACGGGCCTTGGCGTCACCGGCATCGCGATCGCGCTCGCCGTGCAGAACATTCTCGGCGACCTCCTCGCCGCGCTGGCGATCGTGTTCGACAAGCCGTTCGACGTGGGCGACACGATCGGCATCGACAACATCACGGGCACGGTCGAGCACATCGGCCTCAAGACGACGCGCGTGCGGAGCGTGAGCGGAGAGCAGATCATCGTCGGCAACGCCGATCTGTTGAAGAGCCGCCTGCGCAACTATCGCCGCATGTACCAGCGCCGCGCCGTCTTCAATCTCGACGTCACCTTCGACACGACGCCGGAGATTCTCGAGCGGCTGCCGGGAATCATCGAGAAGATCATCAGCTCGCAAAGCCCGGTGAAATTCGATCGCTGCCACGTCGCGAGCTTCGGCGAATCAGCGATCAGGCTCGAGGCCGTGTATTTCGTGCTCGATCCGGACTACAAGCGCTACATGGACATTCAGCAGGCGATCAACCTCGAGATTCTGCGACGGTTCGCGGCGGAGCGCGTGAGCTTCGCGTTCCCGAGCAGAACCGTGTATCACGAGGGGCCGGCGGCAAAGGATCTGAAGGTCGCGCCGGGGGATGCGCCGTGAACGAATTCTAGACGGTCAACCGGGGCGCGTGGCGGTGTGAGCTGTCAAGAGAGGCCCGACGACTGACGGCAGACAACCGACATCAGCCTTCGGACTGAACCCCCAGCTTGAGGCGGTCCAAAAAAGCGCAAAAAGGGTCAGAGTCGAATTAGCGCTCCCGCCAATTCGACTCTGACCCTTTTTTACGAGCGTTGACCGGTACCGCCCAACGCCGTTGTCTGATGTCGGAGGTCGGATGTCTGCCGTCCGTCGTCGGGTGCCGACCGAAGGCAGCCTGGCACCTCGACGCCAGCCCGAGGCCGTTCGCAGTCAGCCACCCGCACTTCGGTCCGTCACTTCCACATAACTCCGCTCCACCCGATCGATCTCCTCCGCTTGACCGTCCGACAGCGTCTCATCGGCGTCGAGACACCAAATCCCGTCCAGCAATCCCTGTCGCCTCAGCACCTCGTGGATTCCCGGGATGCATCCGCGGAAGCCGTGCGCGGCGTCGAAGATTGCGGCGTTGGCGTCCGTCAACGCCGCGCCGCACGCCAGGAGCGCCGAGCTAACGACGCCGGTACGACGCGCTTCCTTGATTTCCGCGAGCAGTCGAACCGCCGCGCGCGTCCAGACGGCCCACTGTCCGAGCAATCCACCGTCGATCCAGCGTAGCACCGTGGTACCGCCGGCGTCGATCGGAAACGGCGTGAGCAGGTCGGCGACGATGTTGTCGTCGTTGCCGGTGTAGAGCGCCACGTCGTCGCGCCCCGCCTCGACAACCGCGCGCACGACGTCGAACGTCTGATACCTGTTGAAGGGCGCGATCTTGATCGCCCACAGGTTCGGAATCTCCGCGAGCTCGCGCCAGAACTCGTACGACAGCGCCCGGCCTCCGACTGCCGGCTGGAGATAGAATCCGAATAACGGGATCACTTCGGCAATCTCGCGGCAATGCTCGAGCAATTCCGATTCTGGCTCGTTTCGCCAGTCACCGAGACTCACCAGTCCCGCGTCGTAGCCGAGCGCCACCGCGATCTCCGCTTCCGTGCGCGCCTGCGCCGTGTGGCCGCAGATGCCGGCGATCATCGCGAACGGGCGCGCGCGGTCCGACGTCGCGTGGCGCGCTTCGTCCATCGCCAGCTCGAGCACGGGGCGATATAAGCCGACGGCGGAATCGCGAATGGCGAACTGGGTCGTATGCACGGCGACGGCGACGCCTCCGGCGCCCGCGTTCACATAGTAGCGCGTCAGTCCGCGCTGCCGGGCTTCGTCGAGCCTGCGTCGCGCGTTGAGCGCGAGTGGATGCGCGGGAATGACCTGGCCGGCGCGCAGATGCTCGCGCACGCTCGGCACGGGCCTTGGCGCCTCAAAAGCGGCCATCACGCGCCTCGAACCGGGTCGGTTTGCCGAGGACGGGTCCGCCCTTCTCGACCCAATCGGCCACCCACGTCTGCATTTGGTGAAGCGAGACTTCGGGCGCCGCGAACAGCGAGCGCATGCGATCCGTGTTGCTCAGCAGCGCGTCGGCACTCTCGTTCCCCGCGAAGCGCGCCGTTTTGCCGAATCGCGCGGCGAACCACTCGGCGATCGACCGGACCGACAGCACGTCGCGTCCCGTGACGTTCACGACGAACGCCGGTGACGATGCGTGCGGCAGGCATTCGAGCACGATCCGGTTCGCGTCTCCCTGCCAGATCACGTTCACGAAGCCCATGGTGAGCGGCACCGCATCGTCGCCGTGAACGCGAAGCGCGATATCCACCAGCACGCCATACCGGAGATCGATCGCGTAGTTCAGCCGCACGATCGCCACGCGCGTGCCGTGCTGTTCGGCGCTCAGCTCGAGCACGCGCTCGCGGCCGACGCACGACGCGGCGTACTCGCCCACGGGCCCGAGGGCGTCGTTCTCGCGCGAACCACCGATGTCGACTGGCGTGAGCGCGTACACGTTGCCGGTCGAGAACGCGACGATGCGGGAGTCGCGGTAGCGCTCGGCGCAGTTCGCGGGCACGATCGTGTTCATCGCCCACGTCACCGTTGGCGCGCTCGCCGTGCCGAACTTCTGGCCGGCCATGAATATCACGTTCGGCGCGTCCGGGAGTCGCGACACCGCATCGCGATCGAGCAGGTCGCAGCGGATCGTCTCGACCCCGCACTCGTTCAGCGCGCGCTCGGCGTCGCTCGACGACCAGCGCGAGACGGCGATCACGCGCCTCGATCCATTGGCCGCCCGTGCCGCCATGCGCGCGAGCGTCGGCCCCATCTTGCCGCCGGCGCCGAGAACGATGAGATCGCCCGGGCATGCCCCGAGCGCGGCGATCGTCTCGCTTCGCGGCGTCGAGAGGAGGTCGTCGAGCTCGCGTTCGTTCATGCGCCAGATTTCGCCGCGGCGAGCTCGGCGTGCCGCTTGATGCGGGCCAACATTGCGCTCAGGCCGACTTCACGTCCGGAGAGGCCGATTCCCTCCATGATCCGCTGCACGAAATCGGATGGGATGGCCAGCGTCGTCTCGGGCGGCTGTTCGTTGATCGCCGAGAAGAGAACCGCCAGAAAGGCGGCGATCGTCGGCGACTGGCGCACGTTGAGGTCGGCGTAGAAGTGCATCCTGCCGTCGTGATACTCCGGGAAGAGATCGACGTGCGTCTGGCATTCCGGAACGTTGAACGCGCCGCGATCCAGGTCGCGAAGCCGTTCGGGAAGCGGCTCAAGCCGCTTGGAGTAGTGCACCAGGGCCTGCATCTTTTCTTCTCGCCCCATCTTTTGAAAGCGCGAAAGCACGCGCTCGATGCTCGATGGGAGATGTCCTGGCGCCGTGGTGTCGCTCATGGTTCGGATTCAAGTGAGGGCGGCAAACGGCGTCAAGCTCGAACACTCAGCCAGCAGACTCGAGGAGCAGCACCATGCCGACACGCAAAGCTAGCGCGCAGTGGGAAGGTGGACTGAAAGGTGGAAAGGGGAGCTACCGCGGCGCGAATGGTCTCGCCGGCCAGTACAACTTCAGCTCCCGATTCGAGGAAGGGCCGGGTTCGAATCCCGAAGAACTGTTGGCGGCCGCCGAAGCGGCGTGCTACAGCATGGCACTGAGCGGCGCGCTCGAAAAGAACGGGACGCCGCCGACGAGCGTCGACACGACGGCGCAGTGCACGGTGGAGAAGGTCGGCGCCGGCTTCACGATCACGCGCATGAAGCTGGACGTCCGCGCCCGCGTGCCCAAGATCGACGACGCCACGTTCCAGCGGATCGCGACCGAGTCGCGCGACGGTTGTCCAGTCTCGAGAGCCCTCCGCGGCAATGTCGACATTCAAGTTTCCGCAACGCTTTCGTCGTGAGCGGTGGCAGCGAGACCCTTGATTCGACCCGCTGAACCACCCAGGCTTAGCCTCCACCTTCGCGACTCCGGCATACTCCAATGACGCCTCCCCCTCCCCCCCCCGCTTCTTCCACCGCCAGAACCGTCACGTGGTACTCGTGGGACCAGCTCCCGCGCGAGTCTGTCTCCCCGATGCTCGACCGAAAGTTGATCACGGGCGATCGCATGATGCTGGCGCATGTCTACCTCAAAAAGGGCTGCATCGTCCCAAGGCACTCGCACGAGAACGAGCAGCTGACGTACATCCTCGAGGGCGCGCTCCGGTTCTGGATCGGCGAAGACGAGTCGCAGGAAGTGATCGTGCACGCCGGCGAAGTGCTGCACATCCCGTCGAACGTGCCGCACAAGGCCGAGGCGCTCGAGGACACGCTCGACGTCGACATCTTCGACCCGCCGCGCCAGGACTGGCTGAACAAGACCGACGCCTACCTGCGCAAATAGCAGTGGATCTGGGACTCCGCAACAAGGTCGCGCTCGTCGCCGCGGCGAGCCGCGGCCTCGGTCGCGCGATCGCGACGGAGCTCGCTCGCGAGGGTGCGAACCTCGTGATCTGCGCCCGCGGCGCCGAGGCGCTCCAGGCGACACGTGACACGATCGCCGCCGACACGGGCGTCGACGTGCGCAGCGTGGTCGGCGATCTCTCGCAACGGGCCGACATCGACCGCGTCGCCTCTGACGCACTGCGATCGTTCGGGCGCGTCGACATCCTGGTGACCAACGCCGGTGGTCCGCCAGCGGGACCTTTCGAGAGATTCGATTGGGACGCGTGGGAACGCGCGGTGAATCTCACACTGCGCAGCGCGGTGGAGCTGACGCGTGCCGTACTCCCCGGAATGCGCGAACGCCGTTGGGGTCGGATCATCAACGTCACGTCGATCGCGGTCAAGCAGCCGGTCGACAACCTGGTGTTGTCGAATAGCGTCCGCTCGGCGGTGACCGGCTTCGCGCGCACGCTCGCCAACGAAGTCGCGACCGACGGCATCACGGTCAACTGCATCCTCCCCGGCTACACGCGCACCGAACGGGTCGAGGAGCTTGCGGACGCTAATGCAGCGAGGGAAGGCATCACCCGCCGCGACGTTCTCGCGCGCTTCGAGCGTGAGATCCCGATGCGCCGGCTCGGCGAGCCCGAAGAGTTCGCGGCGCTGGCCGCGTTCCTCGCGTCGGAGCGCGCGAGCTACATCACGGCGCAGTCGATTGTCGTTGATGGAGGGTGGATACGGAGCCTTTTATAGACTCGGCTTGCGGCTGACGGCGCTCAGCTGGGCTCACGGCTGACCGCTGACGGCCCGAGCTAATCGCTGACAGCTTGCAGCTGTGGCGCTCAGCTACCGGTCTGGCGATCGGCTAGCGGTCTGGTCATCAGCTAACGGCTTGCGCGGTCGGAGAGCCTACCGATAGCAGGAAGCCAAGCCGATAGCCGGCAGCCAGACAGTCAGCCGTTAGCTCAGACCGACAGCCGCCAGCTATCAGCTCGAGCTATCAGCGGTCAGCCGTGAGCCAAGCCGAGCGCCGTCAGCCGCAAGCCGAGCCGTCCCTCGCAAGCCGAGCCGTCACCCGAAAAACCCCGCCGTCCAACTCCGCCCCGCCTCCTGCTCGAACCTCGTCCGCCACGCCGAAGCTGCCGTGACGCTCGTATCGAACACCGGCGTCTCACGCGCCACGTCGCCTCGCTTCACGCGGTCCACGAACTGGTCGCGCGACGTCGTCTCGATCCCGCCGGGCGTTCGATAAAACACGCGGCCCCCGCCGACGAGGCGCGTGCCGATCGAGCGCTCGAGCTGCTGGAGCGTGCGGAACAATCCGTCGATCGAGCAGCCGGAGGCGTTTTCCGCGTTGACGTCCACGGCGATCGCGAGAAAACGGTCGTCGCGCCAGTCACGTGAGCAACGGAGCGGAACGCCGTGGGCCTTCCACTCGGCGAGGAACTGGTCGACGGCGGCGAGCAGCGTGTCGGCGACGGCGCCCGATAGCGGCTGGTCGCTCGCGAACACCCATACGCGCGCGTTGTCGGGCAGCGATTCGAATGGAACGATTGGCATCCGCGAAAGATACTGGCCCGCGCCGGACGGTTGCCGTCTTCTATTTCGCCGCCGGGTCCGCCGGGCGCGGCGGCGCGTACGAGGGCGATGACCTTCCGAGCCGGCGGTCGACGTCGGCAATCAGCATCGCCGGAGGAATCGGCTTGGCCAGGTAGCCGTCGCAGCCGGCCTGCATGCTCCGCTCTTCGTCACCCGGCAGGGCGTGCGCCGTCACCGCTACGACCGGGATGCTGTGCGTTCGCGGATCGGCTTTGAGCACTGCCGTCGCTTCCCAGCCGTCGAGCTCGGGGACCGAGATGTCCATGAGGATGAGATCCGGCTGGTTCTCACGCGCCTCGCGGATTCCCTGCGTGCCCGTGACGGCCTCGAGGACGTTGTACCCGGCGTAGCGCAATGCCGTCGCGTAGATGATGCGATTGTCCTCGTTGTCTTCGACCAACAAGACCGTCCGTCTTGCACTACTGGGAATGCTCGTCACGGGAGTACCTCAAATCCAATGAGACCGGTTGTTTCGTATCGATCCATGAACGCCGTGGGGGGCCAAGATACTCCGAAAGCGAGCGACGGGAAGGACAACGCCCTTCCTGACGGGTGACAGCTCCCGGCTTTCGGCTGCGGCTGTCGGCTCCTGCTCACCGCCGGCGGCTCACGGCTATGGCTTTCGGCTATCCGCTCATGGCTGTCGGTAGCAGCTGTCGGCTCGGCTGCCTGCCGACGGCCAAGCCGTCAACTGAAAGCCTGAGCCGTCAGCTGAAAGCGTGAGCCGTAAGCCGTCAGCACAAGCCGTCAGCCGAAGCCGACCGCCTCGAGCCGAAAGCCGACCGCCATAGCCGTGAGCCGTCAGCCGCAAGCCAAGGATGTGTGTCCCTTGCGGCCCTTAACCGCCGGCTATAGGGATTACTCAACCTTTCCCAGACTCTCCCCTCATGCTCGACACCAAGTACGATCGCCGCGCCTTCATGGCGTATTTCAGCTCCATCGGCCTGGGAAGCACACTCTTGCCCGGCGTCCTCTGGGCGCAGATTCAGGGACAACAACAGCAGGGGCCGGAGATCACCAAGGAGATGATTGCATCGGCGGAAGAAGTCGCCGGCGTCAAATTCTCCGACGAAGAGCGCACGGCGATGGTCCAAGGGCTCCAGCGCACGCGCGGCGCGATCGAGCGGCTGCACAAGGAGCCGCTCGACATGAGCATGTTTCCGTCGCTCGTCTTCGACCCCGTGCCGCCAGGCAAGTCGCTGCCTAAAAAGGCCGAAGCGCCGACCGTGCGGAGCAAAGTGCCGGTGATGGCGCGACCTGGGAGCCTCGACGAGCTTGCCTACGCGTCGGTCGCCGAGTTGGGTGAGCTGGTTCGCACGCGCAAGGTGAAGCCGTCCGAGCTGACCGAGATGTACCTGTCGCGGCTCAAGCGCTACGACCCGCAACTCTATTTCGTCGTCAACCTCACGGAAGAGCGCGCGCGCAAGCAGGCGAAAGAGCTCGATTCCGAGATTGCGCGCGGAAAGTATCGCGGCCCGCTGCACGGAATTCCGTGGGGCGCCAAAGATCTGCTCGCCGTGAAAGATTATCCCACCACGTGGGGTGCGGGTCTCTACGAGAATCAGACCTTCGATTACGACGCGACCGTCGTCAAGCGGCTGGACGACGCCGGGGCGATACTCGTCGCCAAGCTCACGCTTGGATCGCTCGCGCAGGGCAACCATTGGTGGAAAGGCTACACGCGCAATCCGTGGATTCCCGAGCAGCAGTCACCCGGCTCCAGCGGCTCGTCCGCCGGGCCGGCCTCGGCGACGGCAGCAGGGTGTGTCGGATTCAGCATCGGCTCCGAGACCAATGGCTCGATAACGTCTCCGTCGCGCACCTGCGGCGTGTCCGGATTCCGGCCGAGCTTTGGCCGCGTGCCGCGGACGGGTGCCATGGCGCTGTCGTGGACGACCGACAAGCTCGGCCCGATTTGTCGCACCGCGGAAGATTGCGCAATCGTCTTCGATGCGATCCAGGGGCCGGACGGGATCGACTACTCGGTCAAGCAGTATCCGTTCAACTGGAACGCGCAGACCAGACTGTCACAGCTCAGGATCGCCTACATCAAGGCGAACTTCGAACGGCGTAACGCCGAGGGCGTCACTGTTCCGAACGCCGAGGCCAACAACTTCCTCAAGGTGCTTGAGTCAAAGGGCGCCAAACTCGAGCCGATCGAGGCGCCGGCGCCGGATTACGGATATCTGGATTCGCTGATTCTCAACGCCGAGTGCGGCGCGGCGTTTCAGGTCGACACACTGAACGGGAAGATCAAGGAGCTGGAGTCGTACAGCACGTGGCCGAACACCTTCCGGACGGCGCAGTTCCTCCCCGCGGTGGATTACGTGAACGCCAACAGAGTCCGCGTGCGGGCCATGGAGCAGATGTGGGATCTCTTCTCCAGGTACGACGTTGTGCTGACGCCACAGGAGAACACGTCGCTCACGAACATCGTGGGCACGCCGTCGATCGTCGTGCCGACCGGCTTCGCGATTCCGCAGAACTTCGGACGCGGCGGGCGTGGTGGCCGCGGTGGGGCTGGTGGTGCGGGCGGCGGACGCGGCCGTGGTGCGGATACGACAACCGCGGCGCCGCCGCCACCACCGGCCCCGACGATTCCGCTGCCGACCGCCATGTACATCATGGGCCCGATCTTTCAGGACGAGAAGAATCTGCTTGTGGCGCATGCGTTTCAGCAGGCGACGGACTTCCACAAGAAACGTCCGCCGCAATTCGCTTGACGGCACGCGCGATGCGTCTGCCGCAGGTCGGATGGCGATGAGGGGCGCGATGGCGCCCCGGTCATCCACGCAGACAAGACCCTCCGGGCCGCCGCTGGTCCGGAGGGTTTTTTCATGTCCGGACTCGGCCCCGTGGGCGCGTTTACAATACTTGTACAGCGCCAGCGTGAGCAATTCCGTGTGCTGAGGTGTCCAACGGTAGAATGGCGTGACGAAACTGTCGCGGCCGCGGACGTGTAGTGTTTTGCAGCAGTTCGGGCCAGGACGCCGTAACTCGTTGGAACTTCCTGACTATGACCGAGTCCGCTTCGTTGCCCACACCGACGGCACGGCAACAGTCCGTGCCTCGCTTTCCGTCCGCCGATCAGGTGGCACGGACGAGCGAGTACAGCATTCTTGGGCTGTCACGGGGACTCGACCAGGCGGCGATCCGCGAACGGCGGCGCGGTTTCACGCTCATGGTATTCGGCGTAGCCACGATCATCGCCGCCCTCTACACCATAGAGCAGTATCTCTACAGCCGGGTAGTCGGCGAGCCCGTCGCGCTCACCAGGCTGGTGCCGGCGCAGCTGATCTTTACGTATGCGTGGGCGCTGCTCACGCCGCTCGTGATGTACAGCGCCAAGCGTTTCCCGGTATGGGGCTACGGGCGAGCCCGCAACTGGATCATTCAGTTCGGCGCGATGGTCGGGTTCGTCGTCGTGCACGTGGCGCTCTTCTGCCTGGCCACGGTCGCGATCGATCCGCAGCTTCGGTTCGCCGACCTGCCAGGGACGATCGCCCGCGCGCTGCTGGCCTGGAGCGTGTTCGACGCGATTGTCTTTTGCGCGCTCCTCACGGTCCACCACGCCGCGGTCTACTACCGCGTGTCCAAGGACCGGACGATCCGCGCGTCGCAACTGGAGGCGAGCCTGGCGCAAACGCAACTCCAGATGCTGCGCATGCAGCTCCAGCCGCACTTTTTGTTCAACACGCTGCACTCGATCTCGGCACTCATGCACAAGGACGTGCGCCGCGCCGATTCGATGATCGCCGCGCTGAGCGACCTGCTGCGGATGTCGCTGCAGAACATCGGCGCGCAGGAAGTCCCGCTGCAATCCGAGCTCGACTTCCTGCAGCGCTACGTCGAGATCATGCAGCTCCGGTTCGGCGACCGGCTCAAGGTGACGATGGACGTCGATCCGGAGGTGCGCGACGCGCGCGTGCCCAATCTGTTTCTGCAGCCGCTGGTCGAGAATTCATTCCGTCATGGCTTCGGCGATCTCGGCCAGGGAGCGATCGTGATCTCCGTGCGGCGCGAAGGCGACATGCTCCACTGCGAGGTCGTGGACGACGGCCGCGGCCTGCGACCCGGTCACAAGGAAGGCGTCGGGTTCGCGAACGCTCGACAGCGTCTGGCGCATTTATATGGCGACCGGCACACGTTTTCGGTCCATGGCGCGCCCGGCGAGGGGGTGCGCGTCACGATGGCGATTCCTTTTCACCCCTCTCAACGAATAGCGGCGGATTGATGACCGACCAGACAAAGATTCGCACCGTGATCGTGGACGACGAGGATCTCGCTCGCGATCGCATGCAAACGCTCCTCTCGGAGCAGCCCGACATCGAGATCGTCGGCCTCTGCAACGACGGCACGAGCGCCATCGAAACGATCGATCGCGAGCGGCCTGACCTCGTCTTTCTCGACGTGCAGATGCCGGGCATGGACGGTTTCGAGGTGGTCGAGAACCTCGACCCGGCGCGGATGCCGGCGATCGTGTTCGTCACGGCGTACGACGGCCATGCGCTTCGCGCCTTCGAGATCAACGCGCTCGACTTCCTGCTCAAGCCGTTCGACCAAACGCGCTTCGAGAAGGCGCTGGAGCGCGCGCGTGGACAGGTCAATCGCGATCGCAGCTCGCTGATCGATGCGCGGCTCGTCTCACTGCTCGAGGGGCTCCACGAGGAGCGCAAGTATCCGGAGCGCTTGATCGTGAAGTCCGGCGGCCGCGTGTTCTTCGTCCGCACCGAGGACATCGATTGGGTCGAAGCGTCCGGCAACTACGTGAAGATTCACGCCAAGGGCGAGGCGCACCTGATCCGTGAGAGCATGAAGAACATGGAGGCGAAGCTCGACGCCAAGACCTTTGTGCGCATCCACCGCTCGGCGATCGTGAACATCGACCGCATCAAGGAGCTGGAGCCTTGGTTCCACGGTGAGTACGTGGTGATCATGCGCGACGGGACGCGGTTGACGGCGAGCCGGGTGTTCAGCGACAGGCTGAGCACGGCGATCGCGTAAGGGGGCCAAACGGCGAACGGCAAGGGCATAGGCGGTGAGATCGTGAGTGCGGGAGATCTGAGAGACGGGCCGAGGTAGCTCCGTCGCGCCGCGGACTGCGAACGAACTGCGGCCAGCTAATTGGGGTCAGACTCGATTTAGAGATCTCTGAATCGAGTCTGACCCCAATTGTTGTCCGTCGTTGGCAGTTCCGGCGCGAGCCAGCCACCTCGGCCCGTCTCTCAGATCTCCCGCACTCGCGCCTCACCGCCTATGCCCTTCGGTGTTTCTCACGCCTGAGACGCGCCCCTCCCCGTCACCCAACGACGTGCCTCACCGCCCCTTCGAGCTGCGGATCCTCGAACCGGTACTCTCCAAGCTTCACCGACTGCACGCGCTGGCTCGCCAGTACCGTGTCCTCCGCCATCCGCCCGAACAGCAGCTTGAGCCCGAACCCGGGCACCATGAACAGCGTCGGCCGATTGAGCACGCGTCCGAGCACGCGCGCGAACTCGGCGTTCGTCACTGGTCCCGGCGCCACCACGTTGACCGGTCCTGAAATCTCCTCGTGGTCCATCAGGAAACTGAAAATGCCGACGACGTCGCGGAGTGTGATCCAGCTCATCCACTGTCGTCCGCTGCCCAGCCGCCCCCCGGCGCCGAGCCGGAACTGCAGCAGGAACGGCGGGAAGGCGCCTCCGTGCCGGTCGAGCACGAGGCCCGTGCGCGACAGCGCCACGCGAATACCCGCGGCCGATGCCGGCTGCGTCGCCGCCTCCCAATCCTTGCAGACTCTCGCCAGAAAGTCGTCCGCGAGCGAGCTCGATTCGTCGAGCGGCTCGTCGCCTCGATTTCCGTAGATGCCGACGGCAGATCCGCTGATCATGAGCCGCGGCTTCCGTGCGAGCGACGCGATCGTCCGCGACAGGAGCAGCGTTCCGGGCACGCGACTCTCGACGATCGACCGGCGCGCGCTGTCGGTCCAGCGCTGAGCGAGGTTTTCGCCCGCCAGGTTGACGACGACGTCCACGCCCTCGAGCTGCGATGCCACGCGCGCATCGACGGTGGACGCGCCCGGATTCCAGACGACCTCGTTCGGGCCCGCGGCCGCGCGACGCACCATCCGCTTGACCGTGTGGCCGCGCGCCTCGAGCGCGCGACCGAGCGCCGAGCCAATCATGCCACTCGAACCCGTGATCGCAATGACGAGTCGGGGTCCATCGTATGTCACCGCGGGATTGCTCATAGGCGACTGCGTGCACTCGCAGATTCTGAATGAGGTGTATTTTGGTGGCACGACCCGCACGAGGCGAGAATCGAATGAACACGAGACGCGTGTTGCTGATCACATTCACGGCCGCTGCGGCAATGCTCGGCGCATGCCGCACAATGAGTACCGGCGCCACGTCGGCCTCGACGACCTGGCCAGCGCCGGCGCCCGGTCGCACGCACATGATCATGCCTACGCCAAAGACCGTCGCCTGGGGATGGTATGACGCCGCCGGCGAGCCGGTGCTCCGGGTGAACTCCGGCGACGAAGTCGTCGTGCGGGCGTTGTCGACCTGCAGCCCCATGTCGCTCCGCAACGCCGGGCTGGATTCGACCAGAGTCGAGAAGCTCGCGTACGACATCTACAACGCGCGCAAGGACATGAAGACCGGCCCGGGCGGACACATTCTCACCGGGCCGATCTACGTCGACGGCGCGGACTCGGGCGACGTGCTCGAGGTGCGCTTCAAGTCCATCCGGCCAGCGATCGACTACGCGTGCAACTCGTTCAGCGATCGCAGCGGGTTTCTGAAGGAGGATTTTACCGGAACGCGACGCACGAAGATCATCGAGCTCGATACCGTTCGCATGCTCGGACATTTCAGTAACGGTATCACGCTTCCGCTCCACCCGTTCTTCGGCAGCGTCGGCGTTGCGCCACCGGCATCTATGGGACGCGTGAACAGCGCGCCACCCGGAATCCACGCGGGCAACCTCGACAACAAGGAGCTCGTCGCCGGCACGACGTTGTACATCCCGGTGTGGACCAAGGGCGCCCTGCTCGAGGTCGGCGACGGACACGCCGGCCAGGGCAATGGCGAGGTCGACATCACGGCACTCGAAACCTCGCTCGTCGGACGGCTGCAGTTGGTGGTGCACAAGGACATGCACCTCGCGTGGCCGCGTGCCGAAACGCCGACCCACTACATCGCGATGGGGATCGACAATGACCTCACGCAGGCTACCAAGCTCGCCGTGCGGCAGGCGATCGAGCTTCTGATGCAGGTGAAGGGCATGTCGCGCGAGGACGCCTACCAGCTCGTGAGCGTGGCTGGGGACGTCGACGTCACCCAGCTCGTCGATGGGCCGATGGGCGTCCATGTCATGATTCCCAAAGCGGTCTTCCAGTCGGCGCCGCCTCGCTGACGCACGGCGGATCCTCGGGGTCCCGTTTAGCGGTGAGAAGCCACTGGGCAACGCGGGGAGAGCGGGCCCTCGGTGTCCTGTTTCAGTGTGCGATCGGGAACGCTCTACCCCTCTGCGCGGTTGGTTGTCGGACGCCGTTGCCGATAGCCTTGAACATCGCCTTCAGGACCTGACATGCTCGCGATTGGACTGCTGTGTCTCATAGCTGCCGGAAGCCCAGCCGTTCCAGACACGGTCGCGCTTCGCGATACGAGCGTGCTTCGGGTACCGGCCTTCCCAGCCGACACGCCACACAAGCGGCCAAAGGTGATCGAGGTCAGCGACTGGTACGGGCGTCGGCTGACGATACATCGCTGGGTAGCGTACGCGACCGTCCCGGTTTTCGCGGTACAGTGGGCCGCTGGAAAGCAGCTGTACGACAAGAGCCGGGACGCGCCGACGTGGGCGAAGACCGCCCATCGCGTGGGCGCCACGACGCTGGCGGGGATGTTCACCGTCAATACGGTGACCGGCGCGTGGAACTGGTGGGACTCGCGATCGGTCCGGCAAGGTCGAGCGGTTCGCACCATCCATGCGTTATCAATGCTAACGGCCGACGCCGCCTTCACCTACGCGGGCGCAAAGCTCTCGAACGAGGCGGAAACCAATCTCGACAAACGCCGGCTGCACCGCACGATCGCGCTCTCGGCGATGGGCCTGACCGTCGTGAGCGAGGTCGCAATGAAATTCCTGAATCGCTGAGTCGCGAACCATGATCGTACCGGAAGCGCTCGTGCACATGCTCAAGCCGTGGAACGACTACTACAGTCATTCCAAGGGAGCCGAGACCGTCGTGCAGTTCCTGCACATCGGCGGACTGGTGCTCGCCGGCGGGCTCGCCATGTCGGCGGACCGCGGGACGCTGCGCGCGCTGCGCATCGCCGCGGCGGACCGCACGCACTACACGCGCGAGCTCGGAGCGGTGCATCGCTGGGTACTCACCGGACTGGCCATCGTCGTGGTGAGCGGGATCGCGCTGCTCGCGTCGGACATCGAGACCTTCTTCGGCTCGTGGATGTTCTGGACGAAGATGGGATTGGTAGCTCTGCTGCTCCTGAATGGACTCCAGATGACACGCGTCGAGGCGGCGTTGCGGCAGGACGCGAGCGATGCGTCACCGCACTGGCCGAAATTGCGGCGCACCGCCATCACGAGTCTCGTGTTGTGGTTCATCATCACCGCATTTGGTGTTTCGCTGGTCAACCTTGCTTGAGCTCAAACGATGTCTTCGAATGACCGATCGAGCGGCGGCGCCGACCTGCCGTCGTGTGAAGGATGCGCCCTCGTGGCGCGACGTGATTTTCTTCGTGAAGCCGGTGCCGCCGCGGTAACGATTCTCGTCGCACTCGGCGCCGCTCCGGCGCGCGCCGCCGCCGCGCCGATCGAGTTCGTCTCCGCGCTGAGCGGCGGGCGCCAGGACAAGGCGTACGCGCTCCCGGCCAAGGACGGCACGCAGATCGACAAGGACAACGGCACGATGATCACGCGATGGCAGGGAAAGGTGTACGTCTTCTCGCTCGCGTGCCCGCACCAGAACACGATGCTTCACTGGTCCGACAAGGACAGCGAATTCCAGTGCCCCAAGCATCACTCGCGTTTCGAGGCAACGGGGACGTACATCGCGGACAGTGGCCGGGCGACGCGCGGGCTGGATCGATTCGCCGTCCACAAAGACGGGAACAATGTGGTGGCCAACCTGGATACGCTCTACCAGCAAGACGAAGACGAAGCGGCGTGGAACGCTGCGTTCATCACGGCCTAGCGGGCGGAGCTCATGTCCTGTCACGATTGTCTCAACCGCAGAGATTTTCTCGCGCGGTCCGCGCTCGCCGCGGCGGCGCTCGTCGCCGCCGAGGCGTGCGGTGATGGCCAGATCGGCCCGCCCATCGTGCGCGTCCCGGGCGGCGGTGATCCGAACATCCCGTTGGGCGGCCCGGTGGTCGTCGTGCTCTCGGAGAAGCCCGCGCTCGCCAACGTCGGCACGGTTGTCGACATTGGACATCAGCGCGCACTCGTCCGCACGAGCGCCACGACATTCCTCGGCCTGTCACGCATCTGTACGCATCAGCAGTGCGAAACCGATGTGCACAACAACCGCTTCGAGTGTCCGTGTCACGGCTCGGTCTTCGCCGCCGACGGCTCCGTGATCAGCGGCCCGAACATCGCCGCGCCGCCGAACACGCCGCTGCGGCAACTTCCTGTGACGGTTGACCTCCAGGCCGGGACGGTCACGGTCGCCTGAGCTCTTTGGCTCGTCGCCGCACGAGCCCGGACGGAACTACCCAACGCAGAGGCGCAGAGTTCGCGGAGGGTCGCAGAGGAAATCCGTGCGCACTCTGCCCTCCTCGTGGCGTGGAGGCATCTACAACTTGGGATACCGATGCTACGGATGAAGCGGATCGTACGGATCGGTCCTGGTGGCGCGAGCGCTCCACGCGCAACGCGCCGGGATCTCTTTGGGGACTGCCGCTCGGGGTGCTACCGGTAGGGTCCCGAGCGGCAGTCCCAAAGAATGGTCCGTCCGGGCTCGTGCCGAGAGGAGCAGTTGCGCCACACGGGTCGATCGGTCAGATCGGCCTCCTCCGTGGAATCCATGTTCCGAATTCTTAGAACCATCCACAGCGCGAGGTCGGCCGAAATGCGCACGGATTTCCTCTGCGACCCTCCGCGAACTCCGCGCCTCTGCGTTGGGTAGTTCCATCCGGGCTCGTGCGGCGACCGCGCCCGGCCCGCCACACCAACCAGACCCGTTGAATCAGAAAGCGCCACGAATAGTCTCAACCCGCCAATAACCGTTTCGCGCAACCGACAAGCTCCGTAGGTTGGAGTCCATGTTGATCGGTGTCGCGGGTATGGTGGGAACGGGGAAGACGACGCTGTCGCGCGCGCTCGCGGCGCGGTTCGGGCTGCAGCTCGCGCTCGAGAGCGTCGACGCGGACAATCCGTGGCTCGAGAGTTTCTACGGTGGCCCCGACGCGATGCGCAGCTACGCACTCAATCTGCAGCTGCACTTCCTTGCCACGCGGTTCGCCAGCATGCGGCGCATGCGCGGCATGGGCGGAAGCTGGGTGCTCGACCGGACGTGGTACGAGGACGCCGAGATCTTTGCCCGCGGCTTGTTCGAGCAGGGCTTCATGAGCTCCGACGAATGGTCGCTGTACCAGCGGCTGTACGCCGAGCTGCTCCACTCGCCTGCCGCTCGGCCGCCTCGGCTCCTCGTCTATCTCCACGGTCCGCTCGACGTGATCATCGATCGCATCGCGACGCGCGGACGGCCGAAGGAGAAAGACACGTCGGTCGAATACTGGACGGCCCTGCACGATCGTTACGAGCGCTGGATCGAGGGATTCAATCACTGTTCGATTCTGGCGCTCGACGTGCGCGACTACGATCTCGTCGCCAACCCCGAGGCGGTCGAGGAGATTGCCGACCGCGTGCGAGTGCAGCTCGAAGGCGAGCTTCCGCAGACCGAGCTCTGGCCCGCCCTGCCACGCAAGCGCGCCTTCGCCTGATCGCCGAGCCATGGGCCTTCTCACGAAGCTGCTGTTCTTTCCGATCGCGGGACCCGTCGCCGGGATCAAGTGGTCGCTCGGCAAGGTGCAGAACGTCGTCGAGGAAGAGCTGACCGACGACACGCCGATCAAGCAGGAGCTCATGGAGCTGCAGATGCGACTCGAGCTCGGCGACATCACCGACGCCGTGTACCTCGAGCGGGAAGCCGAGTTGATGGCGCGGCTGCGTGACGTTCGCGCGTGGCGCGAGCGGCTCGGCAAAGGGACGAGCGGCGGACCGGTGCGCGTCGCGCGCGACACAAACGAGGAGTGAGCGCGCTCGACACACTGCTCGACGCGCTGCCTCGCATCACGCTCGTCGTCGGAAAGGGTGGCGTCGGAAAAACAACGTGCGCCGTGGGAGTCGCCGCCTCATTTGCCGCGCGTGGCCAGCGAACGCTCATCGTCTCGACCGATCCCGCGGCGGCGCTCGCCGACGTCGTCGGGTTGCCGGTCGGCACGACCGAGACACCGGTCGCTGGCCAGCCGACACTCTGCGCCCGACAACTCGCCGCCTCGGAACTGCGCCGCGAGTTCCTCGCTCGCTGGCGCGCGGTGATCACCGAGATCATCGATCGCGGCACATATCTCGAGCGCGGCGAGGTCGAGGGTCTCGTCGACGCGGCGCTACCGGGCGGCGACGAGATCTTCGCGGTGCTCGCTCTGGCCGACCTCATCGCCGAAGGTGCGGCGCGGTACGATCGCATCGTCGTCGACACCGCGCCGACCGGGCACACGGTGCGGATGCTGGCGCTGCCCGAAACGTTCCGCGCGCTCATCTCGATGCTCGACCTGATGCAGGAGAAGCACAGGTTCATGGTGCGCGCACTCACCCATCGGTATCGGCGCGACCGCGCAGACGAATTTCTCGACGACATGCGCCGGCGCATCGACGGGCTGCGCGCCGCGCTCTCCGACCGCAATTCGGTCGCCGCGGTCATCGTCACGCGGCCGGAAGAGATGGTCCTCGCCGAGACCGAGCGCTATTTGGCGACGCTTGGTTCACTCGGCGTGCACGTCGCGGCGCTCGTCGTGAATGCGGCGGGCGAGCCGTCTCGAGCCGACGCCGCATTCGAGGGGCCCGGCTTGCCGAGGCTCTGGATTCCTCGCGCCGACGATCCGCCGCGCGGTGTCGAGGCAATCAAGGCGCTCGTGGAACGCGCGACCCGATCGGAGCCGCGGCCAGCGAAGGTCAGCCCCCATTCAGCCGCGAGACCGGATCAGGACCGACAGCACCCGTTCGAGCCAGTCGAGCTCACGCGACCGTTCACGATCGTCGGCGGCAAGGGCGGCGTGGGGAAGAGTACCGTCGCGTGCGCGCTCGCCATCGCCGCGGCGGACGCACGTCGTGGCCGGGTGCTTCTCGTGTCCACCGACCCCGCCCCGTCCATCGCGGACGCGCTGGGAGAGACCGCCGCGGCGTGGACGCGAGTGGACGAGGAACACGACGTGGATGCGGTGCCCGGACTCGTCGTGCGGCAGATGGACGCAACCGCCGCATTCGCGCGACTCCGCGACGCATATCAGGATCGCATCGATGCAATGTTCGACGCTCTCGTCGGACGCGGCATCGACGTGTCCCAAGATCGGGCGGTGCTGCGCGAGCTCCTCGCGCTCGCGCCGCCGGGCATCGACGAGCTGTTCGCCCTGTCGATCATCGGCGAGGCACTGATGGAGCGACGGTTCGCGACCGTGGTGATCGATCCCGCGCCGACGGGCCATCTCCTCCAACTGCTCGACATGCCCGCCATCGCGCTCGACTGGACGCATCGGCTCATGCGCCTCATCCTCGAGTATCGAAACGTCGTAACGCTGGGCGACGCGTCGCGCGATCTGCTCGATTTCGCGAAGCGTACGCGGGCGATCGAATCGCTGCTTCACGACCCGGCGCGCTGTGGGCTGCTGATCGTCTCGCTCGACGAGCCGATCGTGCGAGGCGAGACCGAACGCCTCGCGACTGCCGCGACCGCGCGCGGCGTGGACGTCATCGGCCTCATCTGGAACCGGGTCACCGATAC
Source organism: Gemmatimonadaceae bacterium (assembly GCA_035469245.1). GTDB lineage: Bacteria > Gemmatimonadota > Gemmatimonadetes > Gemmatimonadales > Gemmatimonadaceae > JAQBQB01. The sequence continues at coordinate 26,877 of DATISA010000038.1, read as the reverse complement.
GAGCGTCCCGGCCCCTCTTCCACGAACCGTCGCGCGGAGACAATTTTGCGCGCGAGACATGAGCCCTCCGCCGATCGGCGGAACAGCGCTGCGCGAGTGGTCGCACTCGTGGCGTGAGCTCGACTCGGTCCCCTGACGGCAGCGCATGACGACCACGACACCAGCCGCACTCTGGTACGTCTACGGCATCGTTCCCGAAGGGCTGGCGGCATCGCCACTCCCCAACGGCCTCGACGACGCGGAGGTCATGGTGGAGCGTGATGCCGGCGTCGCGGCGCTCGTCTCGAGACTCGATCAATTCTCGTACGGACCGGAGGCGCTCGAGCGCAACAGCGCCGATGTCGAGTGGCTCAGCCCTCGCGCTATGGCGCACGATCGCGTGCTCACCTGGGCCAGCGAGCAAGGCGCGGTGGTGCCGCTGCCGATGTTCTCGCTCTTCAGTGGACCGGAAGCGGTGCGTTCGATGCTGCGCGACCGCGCGCCGCAACTTGCGTCCACGCTCACGCGCGTCGGCCGAGGACGCGAGTACGCGCTTCGCGTGTATCGCATCGATGCGGAGCTGATGGCGGCGATCGCGACGTTGAGCCCGCGGCTCGAGGAGCTGGCCGCGAGCGCCGCGTCAGCCTCGCCGGGCCAGCGCTACCTGCTCGAGCGCAAGCTCGAGGGGCAAAAGCGCGCCGAGGTACGCGGGGTGACACAGGAAATGGTCGACGACATCGTGAGCGAGCTGTCGGAGCACGCGCTCGAAGCGGTTCGCTCGCCGATTCCGCGAATCGCCGACGCCGAAGAGGCCCTGGGCGGACGCGGAACGCTGGTGCTCAACGCGGCGTTTCTCGTGTCACCTCCGCAACTCGAGGCATTTCAGAGAACGCTCACGAAGCTCGTGGGGAAGCGCGGGGAGCAGGGATTCCGTTTCGACTTCACCGGTCCGTGGCCACCGTACCATTTCGCGAGCGAGTCGGGCAATGGTGCGTGACGACGACGAGATCGACACCGAGGAGCTCGTCCTTGGCGACCTGCTGAATCACGTGCTCGACAAGGGCGTGGTGATCGGCGGGACGGTGACCATTTCGGTGGCGGACATCGACCTTCTGGTGCTCGATCTCAGGCTGCTCCTCACATCGGTCGAGACGGCGGTGCGCCACGAGATCGAGCGGAGCACACGCGACATGCTGTCGCACGCAGGCAACGCATGACGACGCACCTCTACTGCATACTGCCGGATGAAACGACCGGCGCGCTCGAGCCCAATCTGAGCGGCCTCGATGGCGCGCGCGTGCGTGCGCTCCCGGTCGACCGGATGGTCGCATGGGTGAGCAATGTCGAGCGCGAGGTTCCGGTTTCCTTCGAGGGCGTGCGCGCGGAGGAGGCGTTCGCCAGCGTCCGCGCCCATGACGCCGTCGTCGAGGCGGCGCTCGAGACCGGGTCGACGCCGGTCCCGGCGCGGTTCGGCCAGCGCTTCGCCAACGACGACGCCTGCCGCGCGGCGCTCGTGAAACAGGGAATGCCGCTCGAGTCGCTCGTCTCGACCGTGCAGGGTATGGTCGAGATGACGCTGGTCCTCACACCGTCGACGCGCCGAATGCTGCGCGACCTCGAGCCCGTGCTCCCCGAGATGATCGAGTCACAAACGACGGGGATGGGCAAGGCGTACCTCAACGCGTTGCGGGCGCGCGAGGCGGCAACGGGCGCCGTGCGCCGTGCGATGGATGGGCTTGCCAGAAAACTGCTGGAGGCCACGAAAGCGCTCGTCCGCGATACCAAGGTCCACGATCAGGCGACGCGACTGCCGCTGCGAACTCTCTCGCAGCTCATCGCCCGCGGGCGCATCGACGAGTATCAACGCACGGTCAGCGCGGTCGAATCCGGCCGAGAATTCCGTTTTCTGGTGATCGGCCCGCGCGCTCCGTACAGCTTCTGCTCCCTGGGCGCCGATGGCGGAATGCACGGCATGAAACTGGCGGACTGAGGCATGTCAGAGATCGATTTGGGATTCCAGGCGGACGACCACGCGACGGCCGCGCTCAGCGCGATCGCGCGCGGGCTTCCGGAGCGCATCAACGCGGATCCAGAGCGCGTCGAGCAAGGGCTTGCGCGACTCGTCATGACCGTGATAGAACTGCTGCGCGAAGTCCTGGAGCACCAAGCGATCCGCCGGATGGATGGCGGGACGTTGAGCGAGGAGGAGATCGAACGCCTCGGCTTGGCACTGCTCAAACTGAACCACCGGATGGACGAGTTGAAGACCGTGTTCGGTCTCACGGACGAGGATCTGAACATCGATCTCGGCCCGCTGGGACGCTTGAGATGATCGCGGCCGGATCTCGGAGACAGGCCTGGACGCTGCTGTTCGTTGCTGCTCATTGATCGTTGCTCTCACCGACGCCTAGCCGCACCCCGTCGAGTCTTCGAGTCCTCCAGCCCTCGAGCCCTCCAGCCTCCAGATGCCCGAGCTCGTTCAACCATCACGGACACACGGTCTGGTCGACATCCTCGACCGGGTGCTGGACAAAGGCCTCGTCATCGCCGGCGACATCAAGATCAACCTGGCGAACGTCGAGCTGCTGACGATTCAAGTCAGACTGCTCGTCTGCTCGATCGACAAGGCCGAGCAGATCGGCCTGAATTGGTGGCGTAACGACCCGCGGCTCACGATGACGCCGCAGGGTGTCCTTCCGGCAGCCGAGGTGGACGCGCGCCTGGCACGCATCGAGGCACAACTGTCGAAGCTCGCGGAGGCCTCGCCCCCGTCGCGCGGCGGCAGGACATCGCGAGCGCCGTGACCGTCCAGTCAAGTAGCTGCACCGTTTCGAACCCTTAGCCCTCAGGACCAAAGCTCATGGCCGTCGAACGTACGCCAAGCGGCAGTTCTCTCATCGACGTGCTGGATCGCGTACTCGACAAGGGTATCGTGATCGACGCGTGGGTCCGGGTTTCGCTAGTCGGAATTGACCTCGTCACGGTCGAAGCTCGCATTGTCGTCGCCTCGATCGACACGTACTTGAAGTATTCGGAGGCCGTGGGCATCACGGGACCGGTGTCGCGGCCGCGTGAACTTGGCGCGGGCGACGAGCTCGAGCGAATGCAACGTGAGAACGCCGAGCTGCGTCGGCAGCTCGAGCAACGGAACGTCTAGCGAAACAGGACGGGGGGTAGGATGGCAGTGCTCGGAGACCGCGGCGTTGCGGGTCTCCTCTCCGCATTGGCGGAGGCGCCGGATCTTCCTGCGGCGGCTTCGTTTCTCCTGGCGCAGCTCGTTGACATCACGGGCGCGCCGCGCGCACTCATGCTACGCCTGGATCCGGCATACGAAGCCCTCGGGTACGTCGCATCGGCCGGCTTCGATCCCGAGCCAACGCGGCTCTCGATACCGCTGGTCGATCTCTCCAATCCGCTCGTCATCGGCACGCTCGCCCTCGTGCCGGTCCGTGGCAGCAAATCCCTCGGATTTCGCGCGTTCGCCAGCCTCGGGGAGTGGCTGCTGTTGCCGATGTCGCAGCCCCGTCAGCGCGGTGCGCCGGAGAGGATGGCCCCGCTGCGGGCCTCCGAGCTCATCGCGTCCCCGGGAATCGCGGTGCTCGAACCCGCTCAGCGACGGCTCGGTGTCGCCCCGGCCGGCATCGTGCTGTTCGAGGGTCCGGTCGACGACGACGCGGTGGCCGAGGCGACTGAGGTGTTGGCGCTCGCCGATCCGATCGTGTCGCGCATCGCCACGCTCGACCTCGCGCAGGAGCTCGCCGACCAGCTCGCGCAGCGTCGCGATCGCCTCACGCTCATGGTGGACTCGCTGCCCGATCCGGTCGTGATCACCAGCGCGGCGAACGACATCATTGCGCAGAACCAGCGCGCCGAGCGGTTGCTGCACGTGCGCGACGACGACTCGCCGGGACGGCGGCGGGCGATCGAGTTGAACAACCTGCTCTTCACGTCGTTCCTCTCCAAGGCCGCGATGGCCGGCCTGCAGCAGTCGGGCGCGCGCGAGCTCAATCTCGTGGATCCCGACGAGGGCAACGATCTGCTGTTCGAGGTGCTCGCGCATCCATTGGGCGAGCGCGTCGGCCCCGAGGACGCTGTGCTGTCGGTCCTTCGTGACGTCACCGACCTGCGGCGCGCGGCCAATGAGCTCGAGCGACAGGTACAGCGTGTCCGCCAGGCCGAAATCGGCGTGCGCGGTGAGCGCGATCGTCTCAATCTCGTCCTGGAGAACGTCGCCGATCCCATTCTCGTCACCGACGAGCGCTCGAACATCATCCTGATGAACGATCAGGCCGAGCAGCTCTTCCAGATGACTGAAATGGAAGCGCGCACCCGGCGCGAGCTCACCGCGGTCCGCGGCAACGACACCAAGTTCACGTCGTTCATCTCCGAGTTCGCGCTGCTCGACGATGACTCACGGCGCGAACGCATGACCCTCGTGTACCCGCGCACGGGGATGGAGCTTCCGGTGGAAGTCGTCTCCGGCAAGGTGAAGAACCAGCGCGGCGAGCCGATCGCCATCGTGTCCGTACTGCACGACCTCACCAAGCAGGTCGAGAACGAGCGGCTGTACGAGGCGCTCAAGCGGCTCAACAGCGAGCTGGAAAACAGGATCAAGGAAGCGACCGCGGACCTCGCCGAGCAGAATGCGCGGCTGCAGTGGCAGTCGCAGGAAGTCGAGCGGGCGAACAAGCTCAAGTCGGAATTCCTGGCGAGCATGTCGCACGAGCTGCGAACGCCGATCAACGCATTGATCGGCTATTCGTCGCTCCTCCTCGAGGGCGTGCTGGGCGACGTCAACCCCAAGCAGCGCGACGCGCTGGCGCGCGGCCGCGCGGCCGCCGAGCACTTGCTGGCCCTCATCAACGACATCCTCGACCTCGCCAAGATCGAGGCCGGCAAGATGCCTTTGCGGCTCGATGAGGTGTCGCTGTGCGACGTCATGCTGGAAGTGACGCAGCAGATCGAGCCGATGGTGCGCAAGAAGCAGCTCGAGTTCGAGATCGACGTCGACCCGGACTGTCCGGCGATCTACACCGACCGCACCAAGATCAAGCAGGTCCTGCTCAACCTCTTGTCGAACGCGGTCAAGTTCACGACCAAGGGCCACGTGTCGGTCGAAACGCGCTGCGCGCCCGACGGGGTGCGGATCGACGTAGTCGACACCGGAATCGGCATACGCCAGTCGGATCTCGAGGCTATCTGGGAGGATTTCCGCCAGGTCGACCAATCACGAACCAGGGAATTCGGCGGCACGGGCCTCGGCCTGAGCATCACCCGCAAGCTGCTCGAGCGCCTCGGCGGCAAGGTGATCGTGAGGAGTACGTACGGCGAAGGCAGCACCTTCTCGGTGTTCCTGCCGCTCCGCGTGGCGTCGGGTATCGGGGCGGAATACACGGCGGAGAATGTGACGACGGCTGGGGACTGAGCACTGAGACCTCAGGACTGAGGCCTCAGACTGACCTTCTGATTCCTCGCGCCTTACATCGGGCATCGCACCCACGACGGCGAGTCCAGCATCGAGGCCTCAGCATCGAGGCGTCGGACGTGGGGAAGCCACGCCAAGAGCGCGAACTGGCAAAGTGCGGGCGGCTGCCCTTGTGTCGTTCCGCTACTGGGTTGGCTTGCGCACGCCTGACGTCTCGATGCTTTATGCTCGATGCTGGACTCGCTCTCGGGGGTGAGATGCCAGACCCGAGCCGGAAGGATCCGGAACGTCAATCTGAGGCCCGAGTCCTGAGCACTCGCCCCGAAACCCGATTTCCCCCGCGGGGTACCATTCGTCGTACTGACGATCCATGCTCCCGGAGCCCCGCTCGATGCACGTCTTCAAACACGAAATCCGCGCCGCGATCCTTGGCGCCGCGGTCGTTTCACTGGCCGCATGCGGTGACCGGCGCGCAGCTGACCGCGCGGCCGCCGACCCGGCGCTCAGCCGCGATCTCACGCTGGCGAGCGCGCCAACGGCTCAGCCCACGTTCCAGGACACCGCGATCGCACCGGCGCCCGCCGCGGCCACGCGGCCGACGCAGGAACCGCCGGCTCCCGCACCCGTTCGCAAACGCGTCGCGCCGCAGCCGCGCGTCGAGGCTCCGCAGCCAGTCCCTCAGCAAAAGCTGCCACCGCAACCGGTTGCTCAGGCGCCGGCGGAGGCCCCCGCGGCCGCGCCGGCCCGCGGTGAGATCGGCACCGGCACCGGGTTCGCGCTCACCAGTGACTCCAAGGTGTGCACGAACAGCAACATGCCGGGCGACAAGCTCGTGGCAACGCTCAACAGCGCCGTCACCGGTTCGAATGGCGCGGTCATTCCGGCCGGGGCGAACGTCGTGCTGGAAGTCGCGTCGGCGAGTGCCGGACAGAACGGCGAGAATCCGCGCATCACGTTCCGTGTGCGGTCGATCGTGGTCAACGACAAGACCTACTCCGTCGCCGGCGACGTCACCACACTCGATACGCTGCAGCGCACCAAAGTGGCGAGCGGCGATCCCAATGGTCAGAAAAAGAAAGTGATTGGCGGGGCGATCGCCGGCGCGCTGATCGGTCAGATGATCGGGCACAACACCAAGGGAACGGTGATCGGCGCGGCCGCCGGAGCGGCGGCAGGCGCCGCCATCTCCAAATCGGGCGAAAAGTGGGAGGGCTGCCTCCCGTCGGGGGCGGCGCTTCGACTCACGCTGTCCGAGCCGGTCGTGATGTAGCCGCCGCGCAGGCACGGCGCGCCATACGTAGACTTCTCGTATGGCTCGCCGCGCCGCGCCCGCACTCAAACCTTTCCATCCGCACGTCCGGGCGTGGTTTCGCGACACGCTCGGCACGCCGAGTGCGCCGCAGCGCGAGGGTTGGCCAGCTATCGCCGCCGGCTCGCACACGCTCATCCTGGCGCCTACCGGCACGGGGAAAACGCTCGCCGCGTTCCTCTGGGAGCTCAACCAGCTCATCGTGCGCGGCGCGCGCGCGCCCCTGCCCAACGCCGTTCAGATTCTCTACGTCTCGCCGCTCAAGGCGCTGAACAACGACATCCAGCGCAACCTCGAGCGGCCGCTCGAGCAACTGCGGGCGAGATTCGACGAAGCGGGCGACCCTTTCCCGGAGATTCGAGTCGCCGTGCGCACCGGCGACACACCGGCCTCGGCGCGGGCGCGGATGATCCGCAAGTCGCCGCACATCCTCATCACGACGCCCGAGTCGTTGCACATCATGCTCACGACCATCCGTGGCCGCGGTATGTTCAGCGGCGTTCGCGCGGTGATCGTCGACGAGATCCACGCCATCGCCGGCACCAAGCGCGGTGCGCACCTGGCGCTGACGCTCGAGCGTCTGGAGCGCCTCTGCGCGGCGCCACCACAGCGCATAGGGCTCTCGGCCACCCAGCGGCCGCTGGAGGAGATCGCGCACTTTCTCGGCGGGCAGGAACCCGGCCGCCCGGAGCACGGCGAAGCGTCGCCGCCGCCAGCCGGCACGCCGCGCCCGTGCACGATCGTCGACTGCGGGCTCGTCAAGCAGCTCGCGCTGTCCGTCGAGTCGCCGGTCGAGGATCTGGCCCACGTGGGCGGCACGATCTGGTCGTCGGTCACGCCGCTCGTGCTGCGGCACATGCGAAACGCGCGCACCACACTGGTCTTCGTCAACAACCGCGCGCAGGCGGAAAAGATGGCGGCGCGCATCAACGCGCTCGCCGGGGAGGAGCTCGCGCTTCCGTACCACGGCTCGCTGTCGCGCGAGCGGCGCCTGGCCCTCGAGCAGTCGCTCAAAGCCGGGACGCTGCGTGCACTGGTCAGCACCAGTTCGCTGGAGCTGGGGATCGACATCGGCTCGGTGGACCTGGTGCTCCAGCTGCAGTCGCCCAAGCGCGTCGCCAACGGGCTGCAGCGCGTCGGCAGGGCCGGCCACTCGCTCGACGCGGTGAGCCGCGGCGTGTTCGTTCCCACCTTCCGCGACGATGCGATGGAGATGCTCGCCGTCGTGCGCGCGATGCGCGACGGCGACGTCGAACCCACTCGCGTGGTGCAGAACGCGCTCGACGTGCTCGCGCAAGTCGTCGTCGCCGCGGTCGCGATCGACGACGACTGGACGAGCGCCACGCTGTTCGACCTCGTCCGGTGCGCGTATCCATACCACGCGCTCACCCGCGCCGCGTTCGACGAAGTGCTCGCGATGCTCTCCGGCAAGTATCCGTCGGATGTGGCGGCCGAGCTCGACGCCCGACTGAGCTGGGATCGCACGACCGACACGCTCGCCGCCGCGCGCAGCGCGCGAATGGTCGCCGTGATCTCGGGCGGCACGATTCCGGACCGCGGCCTCTACACCGTCAACCTGCCCGACCGCACGCGCCTCGGTGAGCTGGACGAGGAGTTCGTGTACGAGACGCGCGTCGGCGATGTCTTCCAGCTCGGCTCGTCGACGTGGCGCGTGAACGCGATCGAGCACGACCGTGTCATCGTGACGCCGGCGCCGGGCGCGCCGGCTCGCATGCCCTTCTGGCACGGAGAGTACGCGGCGCGCTCGGCGCACCTCTCGTCGCGCGTCGGCGAGCTCCGACGCGAGCTCGACGCGGTTCGCACCGCCGAGCAGCTCGGCGTGCTCGCCGCGCAATACGAGTCGGATGAGAGTACGACCGCGTCGCTCGTGGAGTACGTCCAGCAGCAGCGCGCCGCCGTCGGGCGCGTTCCCGACGATCGCGTCCTCGTCGTCGAGCAGTTCCGCGATGAGATGGACTCCGTGCGCGTCGTGATCCACGCGCCGTTCGGCGGCCGCGTGAACGCGCCATGGGGAATGGCGCTCGCCAACCGCGTGCGTGAATCGCTGGCCGCGGCGGCATTCGAGATACAGGTGCAGACGACCGACGACGGAATCATGCTGCGGTTGCCCAATCTGCGCGGCTGGCTCCCCATTGCGACGATCCGCGACATGAGCGCCGCCGAGGCGGAACGCCGCGTGCTCGCCGAGGTGGGCGGCTCGTCGCTGTTCGGGGCGCGCTTTCGCATGAATGCCGCGCGGGCGCTGCTGCTTCCGCGCGGCACGGCGCGCCGTCGCATGCCGCTCTGGCTGCAGCGGCTCAAGGCGGCCGATCTGCTGCAGGCGGTGCAGGAATTCCCGTCGTTCCCGATTCTCGTCGAGACCTATCGCGACGTGCTGCAGGACGCGTTCGACATGCCGGCGCTGACGCGCGTGCTCGACGATCTCGCCGCCGGTCGCGTGGCGTTCACGTCGGTCGAGACGGACATCCCATCGCCGTTCGCCGCTTCGCTCCAATTCGGGTTCGTGATGGATTGGATGTACGCCGACGACGCGCCGCGCGCCGAGCAGCGGGCTGCCCTGCTCTCACTCGACCGCGCGTTGCTCGACGAGTTGATGGGCGGCCAGGGTGCCGACGACTCGACGTTGGAGATGCTCGAATCGATGCTCGCGCGCCATCGCGGCACCGCGCCTGGCTCGCGCGCGCGGACGGCGGACGAGCTGGCGGCGCTCCTCGACCGCGCCGGCGATCTCACGCTCGACGAGCTCCGCGACCGCGTCGCCTCGCCCGACGAAGGCCGCCGCGGCGATCCCGTGTTCGAGCTGCTCGACCGCCAGCGTGTGGTGGGGATCGCCATTCCCGCCGCGAGCGGCGGCGCGCGGCAGCGCATGATCCTCACCGAGAACTTCGGGCGATACGCGGCCGCGTTCGGAGGGGGGACCGACGCGCTGGCGACGGTGTACGCCGGCCCGACGCTCGAGCCCATGCCGGCGAGCGAAGTGATTCCGGAATCACTTCGCTCGCCCGTGATGACGAGTGCCGCGGCCCGGCGCGAGATTCTCGTGCGGTTCGTATCGCTCGCCGGCGCCCTGTCGCTCGACGACGTGCTCGCGCGCTACGACTTCGATCCCGCGTGGATTCGCGAACGCCTCGACGAATGGACACGCGCGGGGAAGCTCGTGCGCGGCAGTTTCGGCGGCGATGTGTCGACCGAGCGATGGTGCTCGCGCCGGCTGTTGGAGCAGGCGCGCCGTCGCGAGCTTGCGCACGCGCGCAGACAGATCGAAGCCGTCGGACTCGATCGCTTTTCCCGCTTCGTGCAACGGTGGCAGCACCTGGCGCCGTCGGCCCGGCTCGCGGGCGACGAGGGGACGCTGATGGCCGTTCGTCAGCTGTATGGGCTCGCCCGCCCCGCCGAGTCGTGGGAGCGCGAGTATCTCCCGTCTCGCGTCGAGGACTACGATCCCGACGCACTCTCGCGGGCGATCGCCGCGGGCGAGCTCGTTTGGATTGGCGGGAGCACCGTGACCAAGCCCGGCGAGATCGGCTCGCTGGCGACGATCCGATTCGTGCAGCGCGGCACCGCTCGCGCGTGGATTCCTGCCGCCGACTCGAGTCCGCTCACCGGCGACGCGCAGCGAGTCCTCGACAGCCTGGCGCGTGAAGGCGCCTCGTTCTTCGACGAGCTGTTGTCGGCGACGTCGCTCACCTCGCGCGCGCTGCGCGACGCGCTGCGCGAGCTCGTCGGCGCGGGGCTCGTCACCAATGACACGATGGATTCTCTGCGGGCCGTGATGCGGTGGCGGCCGATCGTGTCGCCGCACGATCGCGCGCAGCCCGATCCCACGCGTTGGCTCCCGGCCGATTTCACGCCGTCGGCAAACCGCTACGTCGTACAGCGCCGACCCAATCTCCGGCGCCTGCCCAAATGGAAGCGCCCCGACAAGGAAGGCGCCGAGCCGAGCACGTGGCCGGGACGATGGTCGCTGGTCCGCGCGCCACGCGTGCTCGGCCCCGACGTGGACGAAAGCGCGTGGGCCGAGTCGGTGGCGCGGCAGTGGCTCGCGCGCTACGGAATCGTGTCGCGCGAAATGTGGCGGCGCGAGCGGCCGGCGATCGGCTGGCGCGCCATCTACCGCGAGCTCAAGCGCCTTGAGTTTCGCGGCGACGTGCGGCGCGGGTATTTCGTGCAGGGACTCTCCGGCGCGCAGTTCGCCCTGCCCGAAGCCGTCGAAGCGCTTCGCTCCGGCGACGACGCCGAGCCCGAGCCGATCGTGATGCCCGCGATCGACCCCGCGAACGTCTTCTCATTGCCGATGCCCGGCGACCCGGCACGCGACCCGTTCGTACGGCCGCGCAGTCGTGGCGCTCTACTCGTCACGGTTGGCGGAGTAGTCACGATGATCGCCGAGCGGCGAGCCGCGCGAGTCGTCGTGCGTCCCGACACGGCCGAGTCGCTCGTAACGAAATGCGCGCAGGCGCTTGTTGCGCACCTGTCGGCGCGCACCAGACGCGACATCGTCGTCGAGACCATCGACGGGCAACCGGCGGCCGGAGGCCATTACGCGGAAGCGTTCCGGCTCGCGGGATTCAGACGCGGAACCTCAGGGCTGCGCTACTACCAGAATCCGTAGCGCCGCTGTTCATCGCTTTGGCTTTCTCGCCGTCTGCTCCGTGCTCCGGGTCTGCGGCTGCGCGGCGGGATTGGCACGCAGCGTCACTCCCGTCGAATCGCCGGCCCGCGGCGGCGCGCTGGCCGTCGATTCCAGCGCGCGCGCCAGGTCTTCCAGGCGCACCGCGGACGCGACTTGGCGCGTCGTATTGAAGATCGCGTTCGCGCCGGCGACGTCGCCGTTCATACGCAATGCATCCGCCAGCTCGGCGCCCGCGAAGATGTAGAGCGCGGGCATGCTGGCCGACGTGCGGTCGACCCAGTGGCCTTCGCTCACGACCGAGCGGTAGCCGGTGAACACGTCGTTCCAGAGTGCCTTTGACCTCGGCACATCGAGCCAACCCTCGCCCTGCACGAACACCGTATCCCTCGAAGCCGACGCTGGTGGCACGAAGAGCTTGGACGCGAGGCCCTGCAGGAGCACGTAGTGCTCGAGGCCGAGCGCGCGCGGATAACCGGCCGCCGAGCGCGCGAAGTAGATCGGCCGCTCCGTCCACGCATCCTGGATCATTCGCAGCACGAGCGCATCGGCGCGCTGCAGCACGCCGTACTGCAGGTTCCTGGGGTCGATCGTCGCGTGGAAAGGCCCGCTGTTGAACTGCATCGGCTCGCGCATCTCGTAGTACTCCGGAATCGCGTCGGCGTCCGCCATCGTCATGTGCAGTGGCGGCGCCTTGGGCTTGGGCCAAGCTCTGTCCCGGTAGATCGCGGGACCTTTCGTCGCGTCGTACTCGTAGATCGGGCGGCGGATGAGCTGCCGAGTGTACCAGTCCGTGTTGAGCAACGACGTGTTCGCCACCACGACGTCACGGCGAATCCCTTCCACTTCCTGCGCATACCACAGCGGGAATGTGTCGTTGTCGCCGACCGTCACGAGCACACCGTACGGCTCGACGGAATTGAGCATGTCGGCCGCGACGTTGCGCGTCGTCGTGTGGTGCGCTCGCGATGCCGAGCTCCAGTTTCCACCGAGTGGCGCGATCGCGAGCAGCAGCAGCGGGGAGGCAGCGAGCCAGCCGCGCTGTGTCGGCTCCACGACCGTCGCCTTGCCGACGCGCCGCTGCTGAGTGCCGACGAGCGCCGCGACGGATTCCCAGATGTACGCCAGCCCGATCGCCGCCCACACGCCCCAGGCCGAGAAGCTCCAGATGAAGAAGTAGTCGCGGTCGCGAACCTCGTGCTCCTGCTGCGCATTGGGATTCTGTGACGCGCCCAGCTTGAAGTTCAGGTAGTAGATGAGCAGCAGCGACGTCGTGAACATAAGCGTGCCGAAGTACCAGAACGTCTTGCGGTCGCGCTGAAAGTGCACGCCACCGCCGATGATGCCGAGCGTGAGGAAGAGTGCCGCGAGCAGCGCCTGGACGAACGGCGCGACCATGTCGGGATCGCGCAGCCACTGCCACTTGAAGTACAGCCACCACATTCCGACCTGCTGCAGGAAGCTCGCTTGCCGCTCGCTGAGCGCCGGTTTGCCGTATTGTCCGCGGTTGAAGTTGTACATGAACGCGCGGTACGTGTCCCTGGACATGGTGCACGACAGCGCGAGCGTCGTGCGGCACGCCGTGGGTTCGCCTTCGTTGAGCGCGGGAAAATACGCCGCGCGAATGGGCTGCGTTGCGAACGGACTGAGTCCCACCACGAGGGCCACGACGCAGGCGAGCATCAGCCTGGCGCGAAGCAGCGTCGCCGGGCGTCGCAGAAGTACGGCCAACGTTATCGCCGGCGCCGGGAGCATGCCCGCCATGTGATTCGCGTATCCCAGGCCGCAGAGATAGGCCATCAGGATGAGCAGTCGGTCGGCGCGCGCGCCGGCTGGGCGGTTCGACCATCGGACGGCGAGCCAAGACACGAGCGCGATGCCGGCGAGCGACACAGTGTACACCTTCTCGTTCACCACCGACTGGTTCCACACCGTAAAGGCCGTAGCACCGAGCAATGCGGCGATCACCGCACCGGTGAGTCGAAGCCATCGTGTCAGGAGCCACGCGCCCAGAACCTGCTCGGCGACGAGAAACCACAGTCCGGCGGCGGCCGCACTCGAGATCGCGGCCAGGACGTTGATGCGCTGCGCGACCGTGGGCGCGATGGGAAGAATCGAGAACAATCGGCCCACGATCACGAACAGCGGATTGCCAGGCGGATGCGGCAGACCGAACGTGTACGCTGCCGCGATGTACTCGCTCGTGTCCCACATCGCCGTCGACGGCGCCAGGGTGAGGAGATAGAGCACGAGCACGCACGCCGACACGATCGCCGCCACGCCGTACGATGGAGGCGTGGGATCCTCGGTCGCGTCGCGTTCATCCCTTCGACCAGCGATCCAGATCGCCAGCGGTATCAACGCGCAGTATGCGATCGCGAGCAGAAATGCCGAGATGGTCGTGCCGCCTCGCGCGAGATCGGCGTAGCCACCGGCGAGTACGACGGCGGCAACGATGTATAGATAAGTTTTTCTCTCGGCCAGGCGAGCCAGAACGCTCATCGTGTGTTTGCCGGGTTCAGGGGCGAGCAATTGGCACTTCGGGAGACACTTCCGGGGACGATTCGAGGGGAACCGCGAGTCCGCGCGCGCCGAGCGCGTACCGGGCCCACGCACGCACCCGCGGATTCGGATCCCGCTCTGCCGCGGTGCGGGCGACGGCCACCGAGTCGGGGCGCTGCGCCAGGCCGAGCACCGCGTACGCCCGGGTCTGCCAGTTGCCGTCGCGCATGAGCGTGGTGAGCACGTCGCGGGTCGGCGCGAGTTGAATCGCGCTCATTGGCCAGACGAGACCCAGCGTGGCCGTTGCCGCCGCCATCCTCCACTGCTGGGCAAGAGGACGCACGGCGCGGCCGGTGTCGACGATCAACGACAGGCGCCGGCGCAATCCGCCCCGGCGCGATAGTGCGAGTGCGGACCGCGGCTGCGCCCCGTCACATAGTGACTCGGCAGCGCGCATCAGAAGACTGGCGTAGTCGCTCTGCCGCGCACCGGATGCGAGCACCGCATCGTCGCACGCGATCTCGCAGTCCTCGCGAAGCCGTCGCGCCAGGAACCACACGCCGGGATGGAACCAGTAGGCCGCGCAGCTCACGCGCGCAACAACTGCGAAGAGCCAGTCATCGCGCCGCACGTGAGTGAGCTCGTGGATCAGCGCCAGGCGCCGCTCGTTCGCGGTCCATTCAGCGATCGAATGCGGCAGCAGCACGACGGGCCGTAAACAGCCCCACGTCATCGGCACTCCAACGTCTCGCGAGACGAAGAGTCGCACGCGGCGCCGTACGCCGAGACGGTGGCGGCTGTCGTCCAGCAGCCTGTCCAACTCGGGGCCCGCCCGCAACGCGATCGACAGCGCCCGGCGTGCGCGAGCGAAAGCAATCACCGTAGGCGCAAGCACGATGATGGCGCCCGTCACGTACACCGCGAGGAGCACCTGGATCAACATCACGACGCCGGCATTCGACACCTGATCCATCCCGCCGTGTGAGCCAAGCGCGAGGGTCGTCATCTGCACTCGCCCCAGCGCGACCAGCGGCGAGGCCAGGATGGCGGGAACGACCCACGCCGTCGATTGCCCTGCGAACGGCCGCGCGACGAGCATCGAAATCAGCAGCACGATCGCGGCCCGCCACACCAGCACCCGGCTCTCGGCGCTCGCGCGGCGAAGCGCGAACGCCGTCGCCGCCGCGACCACGATGGGCAGCAGCGCGAGGAGTGAGATCGTGTAGACGGCGCCGACGGCGCGCGCGCTGTCGGCAGGCGTCAGAACCGGAACCGGAGCGACCACGACTACTTCCCCTCCGATCGGAGCCGGCGAATCATGCTCGCCAGTTCGGCGCGCTCGTCGTCGGAGAGCGGGCGATCGGACTCCTCGAGCAGCGCGGCGACCGCCGCCGTGCGCGAGCCGCCGAAGAACGTGCCGATGAGATGTCGCACGGCCGATCGCTGAGCCACGTTACGCGGCATGGTCGGATGGTACACGTGCCGCGGACCGTCCTTCTCGTGCCGGAGATGGCCCTTGTCCTCGAGGATCCGCAGCAGCGTGCGCACGGCGGCGGCGCAGGGCGCTTCGGGCAGCTGTTCGTGAATCTCGGCGGCCGTCGCGTGTCCGCGGCGGTAGACGATGTCCATGATCTGCCGCTCGCGCCGGCTCAGTTGCGTGTGCTGATTGGCTCCACGGTTCGTCTTTGCCGCCATTCAGGGCTGCCCGCCATGTGCGCCGAGCCGCATCGACTCCGCGGCATCGTGATAAGGAATTATCTCCCGAAGACAATATTTTGGCGCGGCGCCCGCTTGTCAATGGCCGGCTAACGGCGGCTCGTCCCGCCGCTCCATCGCGATCTCCCCGCGCAAGCTCTCATCGTCGCGGAACAGCGTCGCCAGGGCGAGCAGTCGTCCGTCGCGGCTGAAACGCACCGCCACGTCGCGCTGGCTCGCCTCGCCGTCCACTTGCACCTCGTCCCAGCGCTGCGCGTGCCCCACGTAGTTGATGCTTACGTCGTAGTGTGCGCTCCAGAAGAACGGCACCTGGTCGAACCGCTCGCGCGCGCCGAGCATGTTGCGCGCGGCCGTCTGGCCCTGCCGCTGCGCGACGACCCAGTGCTCCACACGAATCCGCTCGCCGGAGTGTGGGTCGGGCCAGCGCGCGATGTCGCCCGCCGCGTACACACCGGCCCGGCTCGTCTCCAGATACTCGTTCACCGTCACGCCGCGATCGATCGTCAGGCCGGCCTGCTCGGCGAGCGCGAGTCTGGGCCGCACGCCGACGCCGATCACCACGAGGTCGGCGGGGAGGCGCGTTCCGTCGTCCAGAATCACCGCATCCCGCTCGATGCGCTGCGCCGTGTGGCCAAGGTGAAACGACACGCCCTTCTCCTCGTGGAGCGATCGAATGAATGAGCCCAGGTGTTCGCCGAGCACGCGCTCGAGCGGAACCTTTTCCGGTGCCACGACGTGCACATCGACATCGCGCGCTCTGAGAGAGGCGGCAACCTCGAGGCCGATGAAGCTCGAGCCGATGACGACGGCGCGCTGTTTTCCTTTGGTCGCGGCGATGATCGACCGGCTGTCACTCAGGGATCGCAGATAATGGACGTGCCGCAGGTCGGCGCCCGGCGTGTCGAGGCGTACAGGCTCGGCGCCCGGCGCCAGCAGCAGGGCGTCGTACGGTACGGGCGCGTGTCCGGCGATCTCGAGACGTTTCGAGTCCAGGTCGAGCTTCGTGACGCGACCGCGCACCAGCTCGATGCGATGGTCGGCGTAGAACTCCCCGGGCCGGAGCGGGATCCACTCTTCGGGCGCGTTCCCCGCGAGATAATCCTTGGAGAGATTCGGCCGATCGTACGGCGAACCGGAATCATCGTCGACGACCGTGACGACGCCGGAGAAGCCGCAGCGTCGCAGCATCTCGGCGGCGGCCGCGCCGGCCGCGCCGGCGCCGACGATCGCGATGGTCCGCGGCATCGTGTCACGCGAGATGGAAACCGGAAACGTGGGCGCGAGCGGATCGCGCTCGTTCTTCTTCGTGACGGCCACGGTGTTGCCGCGGCGCTCGACCGTCCAGCAGGCAATCGGTGAGAGCGCCGGCGCGCGCAGCGCCTCGCCCGTTCGCAGGCTGAAACAGGCGTGGTGCCATGGACAGCGCACGGTGTCGTCGACGATCACACCTTCGGCGAGCGGACCACCGTAGTGTGTGCAGGTGGCGCCGATCGCGAGGTACTCGTCGCGGACGCGCGCGAGCAGCACCGCCTCGCCATTCGCGTGACCAAGAACCTTTTCGCCCGGCGCGAGCTGGTTCGCGTCGATTCCAGCACCGAGATCCGGGCCGGCGAGCTCAGTCTGTCCCGACATCTTCACCTCCGTGCATCGTGGCGTCTGGCTCAGGAGTACATTCCACGTACGCGATGTTCCCGGCCACCGACAACCGCTCATCCGTCGCCATGGAAGATCTCCAGTACCCGGTGGGACGCTACCAACGGCCCGAATCGCTGAACGCCGCGCAGCGCCAGGCCGCCATCGATACGATCGCCGCGGCTCCGCGCGCGATGCGCGACGCGGTGAGCGGCTTGAACGCCGAGCAACTCGACACGCCCTATCGTCCCGACGGCTGGACCGTGCGCCAGGTCGTGCACCACGTGCCCGACAGCCATCTGAACGCGTACACGCGATTCAAGCTGGCGCTCACGGAACATACGCCGACGATCAAACCGTATGACCAGAGTGCGTGGGCGTTGCTGGAGGACTCGCGGTCGACCGCGATCGAGACCTCGTTGACGCTGCTCGAGATGCTGCACGATCGCTGGGTACGCGTGCTGCGCGCGATGACCGCGGCGGACTTCGCGCGCACGCTCAATCACCCCGAGAATGGCGTGATGAACCTCGACCAGTTGCTGGCGATGTACGAGTGGCATAGCCGGCATCACGTGGCGCACATCGTGAATCTTCGCCAGCGCAACGGCTGGTAGCGCGGCGGCTGGCAAGGATCTTTCCAGGTGCCGTAACGGGCCCGCATTCATCGGTCCGGTCGCCTTAACGTCTCCCGGGAACACGTCGTCAGCCATCGTGAGCGCGGCCGCGTTGGTCGCGCGACGGAACCGACAACTCGAACGGGAGCGTATGGTATGTCCAGCGTGAAAGCGGCGGTGCTCGGTGCAGTGATGGGACTGGCGGCGGCGGGGATGGCACAGGCGCAGAGCGCAACGCCCGCGAGCCCGACGACGAAAAAGGAGGTGCGCGATCTGCGGCGCGACCGGCGCGATCTCGTCCGCGACCGGCACGACGTACGGTCGGACACGCGGGATCTTCGCGCCGATAGACGCGATCTCAAGGCCGACGTCAAAAGCGGCGACAAGGCCGAGGCCAAACAGGAGCTGCACGAGATCAAGGGCGACCGCAGGGACATTCGCCGCGACGTGCACGACGTGAAGGCCGACAAGCGCGACATTCGACACGACCGCCGCCAGATTCGACGCGACTCGATCAAGTAGTATCGGTCGGCGCGGTCTTTACCCAGCAGCGAAGAACCTCCGCCACGCTCCAGGCCTGCGCGATGCAGCCGCGGGGCGTGTACGGAGGTTCGGCGTCGAAGATCTCACCGATCGTCCCAAGCCCGAATTCGCCGAGCGCGTCGAGGCAGCCCTGCAAGAAGCGACGGGCGCCGGCCCGATCGCCGGGATGAACTCTGAGCCAGGCGTCGATCCACGGCCCGATCAGCCAGCCCCACACGGTGCCCTGGTGGTACGCGGCGTCGCGTGCACGCAGATCGCCGAAGTAGCGCTTCTTGTACTCCGGTTCGTCCGGCGCGAGCGAGCGCAGGCCCACCGGCGTGACCAGTCGGGCCTCCACCACGTCGAGCACCGGGCGCCAGTGCGACTCCTCGAGCACGGGATGGTCGAGCGAGATCGCCATCACCTGATTGGGCCGGCACAGGGCGCTGTGCTTTCCGTCCTCGCCGTCGACGACGTCGAACAGGTAGCCTTGCGCCGGCATCCAGAAACGCTCATTGAATGACTCGTAGACTCGATCGGCGAGCTCCCGGACGGGCGCGGCGTCTCGCGCGCCGCGGATGTCCTCGAGCCAGCTCTGCAGCAGCCGCAACGCGTTGTACCAGAGCGCGTTGATCTCCACCGCCTTGCCGCGGCGCGGCGTCACCACCCAGCCGTCGACCTTCGCGTCCATCCAGGTCAACTGATAGCCTTCGGCGCCCTGGCACAGCAGGCCGTCCTTCTGGTCGACGCAGATGCCGAAGCGCGTGCCTTTCACATGATGGTCGACGATGTCGGTCATCGTCGGAAGCAAGTGGACGAGCGTCGTCTCGTCGCTCGTGCGCCGCACGTATCGCTCGACCGCGTGGAAGAACCAGAGCGTCGCATCGGCGGTGTGATACAACCCCTCGTTGCTCCCGTCGGGGAACATGTTGGGAATGAGACCGTCGCGAACATAGTGCGCGAAAGTGCGCAGGATGAACGCGGCCTCGCGTTCCCGACCCGTCGCGAGAGTGAGTCCGTCCAGGCTGATCATCGTGTCGCGGCCCCAGTCGGTGAACCAGTGGTAGCCCGCGATGATCGTGCGGATCTCGTTGCCCAGCGCGGCGGCGCGCGTCGCGTCGTTCGTGCGACCGATCGGCACGATGATGAACTGGTCGGCGGCGAGCACGAGCTCCGCGCCGGTCGGATCCTGCGCGGGCGCGTCCGCCGCGAACACCAGCCGGCGCCGACGCTCGTGCTCGAAACTCGCCGCTTCCGCCGGCGTCAGCGCGTGCATCACGTCCTCAGATTCGACCGACGCCACGAGCGTGATGCATGCGTCGCGGCCGAGTGTCGCCTCGAAGTGCCCGGGCGTCCAGAGCGTGCCGCGGAACTCGTAGCCTCGGCTCTCCTCGACCGGGTACACGAACTCGCTCGTGAGGCGCTCATCGGCAATGAACCGGTGGTTGTCGTCGCCGGCGATCTGCAGGCGGAGCGGCGGCATGCCGTTCTTCGCCGACAGGACATGCATGCCGCGCGAGACTCCCATCTCGTAGGTCGTCTGGTCCGGAGCGCTCTCGATCGCCGCGACGGGATCCTCGTATCCGCGGAAGTGCACGGCGGGCATCAGCTCGAGTCGCACGGACTGTGGCCCGTCGAGCAGGCGATAGGACACGTGCACCGTGTTCTGCCGGTGAGGCATGAGCACGCGCTTCTCGAGGCGCATCCCCTCCCACTGGTACTCCCACACCGGCAGCCCGGCTTCGAGCCGCACGTCGGCCACGCGCGCCGCCACCTCGGGATCGACGCGGCCGGCCACACGCTCCTCGCTATTCAGAGATGTCGAATGGCCATCGAAGGCCACTCGCTCGCCCAGGTGATTGAGCATCACCGTGCGCCCGAGCGGATTGGGGAGCGCCGCCACGAGTACACCGTGATATCGACGCGTGATCACGCCAGCCATCGACGACGAGGCGTAGCCGCCAAGCCCATTGGTCACGAGCCACTCCGTGTCCAGGAGCTTGCGCGCGCGCTCGTCGCGGTCGTCGGGCAGGGCGAGCCGCCGAACGACTTTATCGAGCAGCCGCCGAGGCATCGTCCGGTCGCAAGAACACGGCACACTCGGCGGGGACCCACCAGCCGTCGTCGACGGTGTCGACTGGCGGTGTGCCCCATCCACCGTATGCCGTCGATTCACTCGACAACGCGACTACCCAGTGTCTGCCGCTGCAGCGCGGCGCGAGGAGCGGCTCGGCCATCGGGTCGAGATGCGCACGCGGGCCAAGATTCACCAGCAGCAGCCGGTCGTCAGCGGATGTCTGACCAAAGTAGCGGACGACGAACGCGTGGTCGTTCAGCACGGCGCCGTCGACGCCGCGGGGAATCTGCGCGCGCAGCGCCGGATCGTCGCGCCGAAGCCGGAGCAAGTCGCGGTGGAGCGCGACCACATGGTCGTTCCGGTCGCGCTCCGACCAATCGAGCTTGCACCGCGTGAACGTCGACTCGGCGCCTGGATCAGGAAGCCGCGCCGTTCCCTCCGCGGAGCCGACGCTCTCGAACTGCGCGAGGAATTTTGCGCGCCCTCCGCGCACGAGTGTCGCGAGCTCGGAGTGGTGATCCGCAAAGAAGCAGAACGGGCTCGACGCGGCGAATTCCTGGCCTTGAAACAGCATTGGCGTGTGCGGCGCGAGAAGCAGCAGCATGGTCAGCGCGCGAAATCGTCCAGGGCTCGTTTCATGGTGCAGCCGGGCGCCGGCGCTGGAGTTGGCGACCTGGTCGTGGTTCTGCGTGAAGGCGATGAATTGCGCCGGCGCCAGATCGAACGCGGGCGTGCCGCGTCCGCGCTGCTGCCACCGATACCATTCGCCCTGATACAGGAATCCGTATTTCACCGCCGACAGCAGCTCCTGGGGCGTGCCTCGGTAGCCGGAGTAATAGGCCTCGTTGCGGCCCGTCGCGGCGACGATCGCGCTGTGGTGAAAGTCGTCGTTCCAGAGTGCGTCCAGCCCGTATCCGCCGTCCTCCCCTGGCCGCGCGAGCCGAGCCAATTGCGGCTCGTTCTCGCCCACGACGATCGTCCGGCGTGAACCCGCGGCGGCTCGCACGGCATCGGCAACCTCGGCGACGATGTGCGGTGTCGACTCGTCGAAGATCTGCTGCGTGGCATCGAGCCGGAGCCCGTCGAGGTGGAACTCCTCGATCCAGTACGCGGCGTTGGTCAGGAAGAACTCGCGCACCGGACCCGACCGCTCGCCGTCGAAGTTGATCGAATCGCCCCACTCGGTGGGCGTTTTCGAGAAATACGATGAGGAGAATTTGACCAGGTAATTCCCGTCGGGCCCGAGATGGTTGTATACCACGTCGAGGATCACCCCGAGCCCGATCCCGTGTGCCGCATCGACGAAGGCGCGGAAGTCGTCCGGGCTGCCGTACAGGCGCGACGGGGCAAATTCATTTACACCGTCGTAGCCCCAGCCGAATTGCCCGGCGAAGTCGGCCACCGGCATGACCTCGAGCACGGTGACGCCGAGCTCGGCCAGCGCTGCCAGCCGCTCGATCGCCGCGCGGAACGTCCCGGCCGGCGTGAAGGTACCGATATGTAGCTCATAGACGACTTGGCCCTCGAGTGACACACCGGGCCAATGACCGTCTGTCCAGGCAAACGAGGCGGGATCCACGACCATTGACGGGCCGTGGGGGCCCTCCGGCTGAAAGCGCGACGCAGGATCGGGATATGCGACTCCGCCGTCCAGCCTGAAGCGGTAGCGCGTTCCAGCCTCTACATTTGCAATGAGACCGGAAAAGTATCCGTTGCCTTCCGGCTGGAGCGGGGTGGGCGAATCGGGTGGACGTGCCGGATCGTCCTCAATGACGGGCTCGACGGAGCGGCAGTCCGGTGCCCACACGCGGGCATGGACGCGCGCGCTTTCCGGAGTACGATCAAGAATCTCCACGCCAATCGGGAATCGGCGTAGCGATATCGGATCGGTTGTCGCCTTACTCGGAGCCATGGCGCCGCCTACCGGCGCAGGATCGGGACCACACTGTTACGTTGATGAAATCGCCACCGGCCGGGGTCGCCCGGCAGACCGTCATTCCGTCAATGCTCAGCGACGATCACGACTCGGAACGCCATTCCTCCGCGCCCAGTGCCGCCGCGGCGGAAAACTCGGGCGCATCCGAAACCTCGGACGTGACCGAAGAGCATCGGCTCACTGAAGAACAGCCGTCTCCGCTTACCGAGAGCGCAATCGGCTCCGGCCGCCTCGCCCAGCAGCGGACGCCGACCGCCGACGCGACGATCGCCGTACCGAAGGTGTGCCCGCAGTGCGCGAGCGAGTACGAGACCACCGATCGCTTCTGCCCCAAGGACGGCTCGCCGCTCCGGCCAAAGGCCGGCGGGGACCCGCTCGTCGGGCGCGTGATCGCCGACCGCTACCTCGTCCTCGCGCTCCTCGGCGAAGGCGGCATGGGGCGCGTCTACCTCGGCGAGCACGTGAAGATGAACCGGCAGTGCGCGATCAAGGTGATGAGCCCCACGCTCGTCAACGACGCCGAGTCGCTGCAACGGTTCGCGCGCGAAGCGTCGAACGCGTCGCGCATTCTCCACCCGAATGTCGCCGCGGTGTTCGACTACGGCGAGTCGGACAAGATCATCTATCTCGTGATGGAGTACGTGGACGGCGAATCGCTGTCCGCGATCCTGGCACGCGAAGGCGCCCTCGAGCCGCGGCGCGCGATCGACCTCGCGCGACAGATCGCCGACGGCCTGCACGCGGCGCACGAACTGGGCATCGTGCACCGAGATCTCAAGCCGGACAACATCATCATCGCGCACTCGCGATCCGGCAAAGAGATCCCGAAGGTCGTCGATTTCGGCATCGCCAAGGCGCTCACCGAAGCGCCGCAGGACGCGCTCACACGCAGCGGACTCGTGATCGGTACTCCCGAGTACATGAGCCCGGAGCAGCTGCTCGGCGACCCGGTCGACGCCCGCGCCGACATCTACAGTCTCGGCTGCATTCTTTATCAAATGCTCACGGGCGCGCCGGCTTTCTCGGCCGAGACCCGCGAGCAGATGATCCGCCGGCGCCTGCACGAGGCGCCGCCCCACTTGCGCGAGGTGCTGCCCGATCTGCCCAGTCGACTCGACACGCTGATCGTGCACATGCTCGCGCGCTCCCCGGGGGACCGGCTCGCCAACGCCGCCGAGGCGCGCGATCAGCTCGATCCGGCGCTCGCCATGGGCGGCTGGGACCCGCGCGTGATCACCGCGCCGAGCTTGAGCCCGGGAAGCTCGACCGCGGTGGCCTCCGCGAAGAGCGACGAGTTGATGCGGCCCACGATGCCGCTCCCGCGACAACACTTGAGCGTGCGCCGGATCGGGCTTGGCGTCGCGGTGGGAACCGGGATGTTGCTGGGCGTGCTGTACCTCTTGTCGGACGGAACGCTCAACTTCGGCAGACCGGCGGCACCCGTGCAGTCGAAAGTCGCGGTCGACACCACCCCCGCGACGGCAACGCCGCAGGCCGCGCCGATTGCGACGGACACGACGGCTTCGCCCGCTGGCCGCGGGGCGCTGCTCAAACCGGAATCCGTCGCCGCCGCTCAACCGCGAAAGCCGGCGGCCGACACCGCGAACATCAATCAGTTCGCCGCGTCGATGAACCAGGTCGCGCGCGCGATCAAGACGGGCGACATCGACAGAGTGCAGGCGGCGATTCCGGGGATGACGGACAAGCAGAAAGCGTATTTCACCGATCAGCTTTTCGCGGGAAAGGATGTCAAGCGCGTCGACCCGATCCTGCACGGCGCCACGATCGCCAGTGATTCCGCCAAGATGCAGGTCGAATTCCGAGTGACCGTCGCCCAGAAGGGAACAGGGTCCGCGATCGTGACGACCATCCCGTACCGAGCGATCTTCGCACTGCAGGGGAACAAATGGCAGCTCGTCGCCCTGCAGCCACCGCGCTGAACGTCAGCTCCGCTTCCCGAGCCTCGTCCTGAGCTCGACGACCACGTCCTCGAGCAACTGCTGATCGTACCCGATCTCCCACTCGTCGCCTTGCTGCCAGTTGGCTTCGGCGCGCGCTGAGACCTGCTTCCAGTCGTCGCCGACGAATCGGATGATCACGCGCGTGCGGTAGTGGAGGTCGGGCATGCCGTCACGCAGGTAGCTGGCCTGCCAGGGGGTCATAAGGAATCCGGCGTGCTGGTCGCTCACGTCGATCGAATACTTCTGCGTCAACCAATCGCTCACCGTGCGAAAGAGCTGCGCCTTGGTCATGCCGTCGCGGACGTCGATCAAGCGGGTGGTGCGCGTCTCGGACGTCGTCTTGACGAACGTGGGCGGAGGCGGCGGAGGCGCGGCGGGCTTCGTGGGAACCGGCGTCGGCGCGGTGATCGGCGCGCCGCCCGCCGGGGCCTTGGAGCACGCGCCCAGCGTGGTGGCGATCAGGAGCACCAGGATCGGCGCGCTGAACCGCCGCACCCATGCCGCGAACGCCTCGAGGAAACCAGCAACGAACTGGCGTGTCCGCGCGCTCATGATTGCCGCCGGCTTGTTCTTGAGCGGCGACGTCTGTGGTGGTCTCGAGACCCAGTCGATGGCATGCTTGAGGAGTCGCTCGTAAATCTCGATCGTCATACCCGCCGGTACCAGCTCCGTTGCGGCGCGCAACAGCGCGCGATTGTACGAGTTGCGCCGCAAGCTGCCGGCAATCCCAAGGATCCGTTGCTGGTCGGCCATCGATTCCGTGTTGGACTGAAGCTCGTTCCGCGCTGAAAGATATAGGCCACGGGGCCGCGTCGGGCGATCTCCGACGCGGGCCCGGGTTCTTGCCCGATTTGCGCTGACGGCGCAACGGCATAGGTTCCACCGTCAGCAATCCCCCGACGGCGTGCGTTTATGCGGCGGGACAAGGCGCGCCGGTAACCCGTATTTCATGAAAATCAGCGTTCCAACCGAAACCGCTCCGCGCGAGCAGCGGGTCGCGCTTGCGCCTGACAGTGTTGCACGGCTCGTCAAGCAACTGAAGCTCGAGATCACGGTCCAGCGGGGCGCCGGCCTGCAAGCCGGGTTCCGCGACGACGCATACGAGAGCGCGGGCGCCACCATGGTCGGCGATGCCGCGGCAGCATTCGACTGCCCGGTGGTCGCGAAGGTCCAGCCGCCGACGGCCGACGAGATTGGCCGAATCCCAAATGGCGCGACACTGATCTCGCTGATGCGTCCGGGCCAGAGCGCCGACGCGGTGGGCGCGCTCGCCGAGCGTCGCGTGACCTCGCTCGCGCTGGAGCTCGTCCCGCGCATCACGCGCGCGCAGTCGATGGACGTGCTCTCGTCGCAGAGCACCGTGTCCGGCTACAAGGCGGTGCTGATCGGCGCTTCGGCGCTCGGCAAATTCCTGCCGATGCTCACGACGGCGGCCGGCAACATCTCACCCGCCAAGGTCTTCGTGATCGGCGCGGGTGTGGCCGGCCTGCAGGCAATCGCGACGGCGCGCCGGCTTGGCGGCGTAGTCTCCGGCTTCGACGTACGCCCAGCCGCGCGCGAGCAGGTGCTCAGCCTGGGCGCGACGTTCGTCGCCAACGAACTGGTGAACGAGACCGCGGAAGCGGCGGGCGGATACGCGCGCTCGCAGACGCAGGACGAGCAGGCGCGCACGCTCGCCGCGATCGGCAACCACATCAAGGATCAGGATCTCGTCGTCACGACCGCGCAGATCCCAGGCAAGCCGGCGCCCACGCTCATCACCGACGAGATGGTGCGGTCGATGCGCGCCGGCTCGGTGATCGTGGACCTCGCGGCGGAGACGGGCGGCAACTGCACGCTCGCCAAGCCCGGCGAGACGGTAGAGGCGAACGACGTCACGATCATCGCGCCGCTCAACGTGCCGAGCACCGTGGCCTTCCACGCCAGCCAGATGTTCGGTCGCAACATCTTCGAGCTGCTCAAGCACCTCGTGAAGGATGGAGCGCTGCAGCTCGACCAGAACGACGAGATCACGGGCGCGATGATGATGACCCACGACGGCAAGGTGCTTCGCTCATGAACATTCTGGAATTGTACGTCTTCGTGCTCGCGGCGTTCGTCGGCTACATGGTGATCTCGCGCGTGCCGTCCCTCCTGCACACTCCGCTCATGGCGGCGACGAACGCGATCTCGGGCATCTCGCTCGTCGGATCGTTGATCGCGGCGGGGGCGGCCGAGAACCGGGTCGCGACGATTCTCGGCTTCGTCGCCGTGATCTGCGCGACGAGCAACATCGTGGGCGGTTTTCTCATCACCGACCGGATGTTGAGGATGTTCAAGCGCGATACGGGTGGGGGGTCGAAACCCGTGGCGGGCGGTGAGACAAAGCAGATCGCGGGCAAGTAAGCATGCGCGATTCGCTCATACAAGGCAGTTACCTCCTCGCGTCGGTCCTGTTCATTCTGGGACTGCGCAGCCTGACGCGGCCGGACAAGGCGCGTCGCGGCATGCAGCAGGCCGCGGTCGGCATGCTGTTCGCCATCGTCGGTACGCTGCTCAACCACACCATCGTCG
>DATISA010000037.1:0-7743 GCA_035469245.1 Gemmatimonadaceae bacterium | reverse complement strand
CCGAGAATAGATCGACCACAGCTACTACGTGCGTAGTCCGCCGTTAGATGTCTCCACGCGCTGGTTGGCGAACGACCCACTCGTGGATGAGCCTCCTTGATTTCACCGGCCCGCCGGAGGCGGTCGTGCCAGCAATCCCGGTTTTCCGATACCTGGAAAGCCGCCCCGGGCGGGCTTCCCTCCAGGCACTTGCGGGCCTAACTAAAAGTTAGGCGGCAAGGGCGAAGTTGTTGTTCGCAGTTGGTTTTTTGCCGAGTGTTTTACCAGGTTCCCGACGACCTGGGCACGCAGCCACGGCTTCACTTACCCCGTCGAAGCCAGTCGCCCCCGTGACGCGAAATCTAATCGGTCGCGCCTCGCGAATCAACGAGGTTCGACGTCGACGCAACAACGCTGGCTGATGCGTAAGGCGCTGGGAGTCAACACCTTCTCCAGCCAGCAATAAAGCAGGTTCTCAACGGTCCAGCGAGCCCGAGCACATCAACCGTCCCGATGCGTGATCCTCGACGCCGCCACCGCTGCGCCGAATCCGTTGTCGATGTTCACCACCGTCACGCCGGCCGCGCAGCTGTTGAGCATCGTGAGCAGCGCCGCGATCCCGCCGAATGACGCGCCGTAACCCACGCTCGTCGGCACGGCGATCAGGGGCGTCCGTACGAGACCTCCGATGACCGACGGCAGCGCACCGTCCATCCCTGCCACGACGATCACCACCGATGCGGACACAATCTCGTCGCGCTTGCCCAACACGCGATGAATGCCCGCTACGCCGACATCGGTGATCCGCGTGACGCAATCGCCAAGCGCCGCGAGCGTCGCCGCGGCTTCCTCGGCGACGGGCAAGTCGCTCGTCCCCGCCGTCACGATCGCCACTGCTCCCACGCCACGCGCCGGCGGCACGGTGCCGGGGAGAAACGCCGTGCGTCCGAGCTCGTTGATCTCGATTGCCAGGAACGCAGCCTGCAGCGGCTCGACCGCTTCACCAGGAAGCCGGGTGATCAGTACGCCCTCACCGCGCGCCGCGATCCGCTCTGCGATCGCGCAAATCTGGCTCGCTGTCTTCCCCTCCCCGTACACGACTTCTGGATAACCCTGCCGCAGCGCGCGATGATGATCGATCGTCGCGAAGCCGAGCGACTCGGCAGGCTCGAACGAGAGCGCGGCGAGCGCGCGGCCGACGTCCAGCGATCCATCGGCGACCTGCTCCAGCAGCTCGCGAACGCGCTCTCGCCTCATGCTGCCGACGGCTCGAGCTCCTCGTCCTCTCGCGGCTCGATCGCTCCGTCGTGCTGTGGCGTACGCAGGTACTCCTCGAAGATTCCGGCGACTTCACCGAGCGACGTCACGGCGTGGAGCTTCTTGCGCAGCTCCGCCGATCCCGGCAGTCCTTTCACGTACCAGCCGAGGTGCTTGCGGAATTCGATCGCGGCGCCGCGACGGTCGGGCTCGTACTCGGCGGCCATGCGCGCATGGTCGAGGGCGATCGCGAACCGCTCCTCGACGGGTGGCGCCGCGCGCATCGGGCGACCGTCGAACAAATCGCGCGCCTGGTCGAAGATCCACGGTTGGCCGAATGAGCCGCGCGCGATCATCACGCCCGCGCAGCCTGTCTCGCGCCACATGCGATAGGCATCCTGCGGCGTCTTGATGTCGCCGTTGCCGAGTACGGGGATCTCGAGCGCGTCGACCACCGCCGCGATCTCCTCCCAACGCGCGTTTCCCGAGTACATCTGCGTGCGCGTGCGGGGATGCAGCGTGAGCACGCGCGCGCCGGCGTCCTGGCAGCGGAGCGCGATCGCGACCGGGTCGCGCATCTCCTCGTTCCAGCCGCTGCGGATCTTGCACGTGACGGGGAGCGACGTGCTGCGCGAGACGGCGCGAATCACGTCGTCCACGAGGTTGAGATCCTTGAGACAGCCCGAGCCGCCGTTGCGCTTGACGACTTTCTTGACCGGGCAGCCGAAGTTGATGTCGATGAACTCGGGCGCGAACACGTCGGTGACGAACGCCGCGGCCTCGCCCATCGCCGCAGCGTCGGCGCCGAAGATCTGCACGCCGATCGGCCGCTCCCCGGGGCCAAAGCGCAGCTTGTCGATCGTTGCCGGGTTTTCCCGGCGGATGCCCTCGGCGGAGAGAAACTCCGTCACCACGACGTCGGCGCCAAAGCGGCGGCAGAGGCGCCGAAAGGGCGACTCCGACACGCCAGCCATGGGCGCGAGGTACAACGGCACCGCGGCGTCGAGCGGAAACGGAAAGCGTTTCATCCCTTCAAGTTAAGAGAACGCAGAAGTTCAAGCAACATCAGCATTTGACACGTGTTCCCGGCCTCAATAACTTCGCAGGTTCACGACACTTCAGGCCACTTTTCGACGGACGACGGATGGAACTGCGCGAGTTTTTCAGCGAAGACGCGATCAAGCTCGAGCTCGAGGGCACGACGAAGGACGACGTGCTCAAGGAGTTGATCGGACTCCTCAAGCTCGATGAAAAATCCGAGGGTATGCTGTTCAAGATGCTCAAGCGGCGAGAAAACCTCGGCTCGACCGGGATCGGCCGCGGCATCGCCATCCCCCACTGCCGCTCGCTGGTCGTGAACAAACTGCGGGTCGCCTTTGGCAGAAAGAAGGCCGGCGTCGACTTCAAGGCGATCGACGAAAAGCCGGTGAACTTCTTCTTCCTGATCGTCGCGCCGCCTCTGGAAGTCTCGAACCAGTATCTGCCGGTATTGGGCAAGATCGCGCAGTTCAGCAAGGAGCCCGACGTACCGGCGCGCCTGCTCGAGCTCAGCGATCCGAAGCAGTTCCTGGCGCTGCTCGAGGAGAAGGGTGTGTAGAGCCGGTCAGCCGTATAGCGCGACGAAATAAATCGTGAGCAGGTACGCGATCAGTGCGGCGACGCCGTAGATCGCGCCGATGCCGATTTCCCTTGCGATCGTGGCCGAGGTTCCTCCGCCGTAGGTGCGCCGGAAGGCGAGCGTCGCGTAGACCGGAATCCAGACCAGCGCGATTACCCCGGCGATCGCGGCGACCTTCGTCGAGTGCGTGAAGCGCGACGCCTTCGCGATCGCGAGCGCCAGGAAGATGAACGCGTTCAGGTGGATCGCGAAGTACAAATGCTCTGGGTATTTCCGGCCGCGATAGAACAGACTCACAATCGCGGCAAAGACAGGGAGCAGCACGAAGAGCATTCGAGGCAGTTGCTCGAGCATTCCGCGCTTGAAGCGCGCTGGGTCCTCGATCGACCGCCGCAGCAGCGGTCGCAGCAGCGGCGGCGCCTTCTCGACGTCCTTCAATGCCTCGGCTTTTTGTTCCGGAGTCAAGGCTGCGCCGCCCTTGCCCGGATCGGGATCCGCGTTGCCCTCTTTCATCGCCTTGTTGGCAGCCGCCGCCACGCGTTCCGGTGCGGTGCCCGCGCTGTCGGCGCGCGTCGGAGTGAACTTCAGGCCGATGCCACTGTCCGGTGAGCCGCTGATGTCCGGTACTGCCGCCGCGACGATGAAGTAGAGGAGGCTCGCCAGCAGGTAAAGTCGAAGCGGCGACAGGTACCGCGCGCGACGTCCCTCGAGGAACTCGCGCGTGAGCATTCCGGGACGGCTCACCAGCGCGCGCACCGTGGACGCGAATCGGCCGTCCCAGCCGGACAGCTCCCAGAACGCGTCGATCGCCAGTTCGCGAATGCTGGGATATGGCGGAATGTCCCGCTGTCCGCACTGCGAGCAAAAGGCGCCACTCAGCGTGGCGCCGCAATTGAGGCAATTCGGCGAGTGCCGCTCGGAAACCGCGGCCGGCAGTTCGGCCGCCGTGTCCTGGCGTGGCGGGTCGGCTACTCCCACTCGATCGTTGCGGGTGGTTTGGAGCTCACGTCGTAGACCACTCGGTTCACGCCGCGCACCTGGTTGATGATGCGGTTCGATATACGCCCGAGCAGGTCGTGCGGGAAGGGATACCAATCCGCCGTCATGCCGTCGGTGCTGGTGACGGCGCGCAGCGCCACCACGTTCTCGTAGGTGCGGTAGTCGCCCATCACGCCGACGCTGCGCACCGGGAGCAGTACGGCGAAGGCTTGCCAGATCTCGTTGTAGAGGCCCGCTTCGCGGATCTCCTCGAGATAGATGGCGTCGGCGCGGCGCAGCACGTCGAGCGCTTCGACCGTCACTGGGCCGAGCACGCGGATGCCGAGGCCGGGTCCGGGGAACGGATGCCGCCCGACCATTTCCTCCGGCAGTCCGAGCTCGCGGCCGACGTTCCGAACCTCATCCTTGAACAGCTCGCGCAGCGGCTCGATGAGCGTGAACTTCATCTCCGGCTTGAGGCCGCCCACGTTGTGGTGGGTCTTGATCGTCACCGACGGTCCGCCGCGCGGCGAGTAGGATTCGATGACGTCCGGGTAGAGCGTTCCCTGCACCAGGTACTCGGCGTCCTTGCCGACGCCGCTCGTCGCTTCCTCGAACACGTCGATGAACGTGTGGCCGATGATACGGCGCTTCTGCTCTGGTTCCTCCACGCCGGCCAACGCGTCGAGGAAACGCGCCGAGGCGTCGACGGTGACGAGCTTCATTCCCGGACGCGCGGTGAAGGTCCGTTCGACCTGCTCGCGCTCGTGGAGTCGGAGCAGGCCGGTGTCGACGAAGACGCAGGTGAGCTGGTCGCCAATTGCGCGATGCACCAGGGCCGCGGCGACCGACGAGTCCACGCCGCCGGACAAACCGCAGATCACGCGCGCGGGACCGACTCGCTCGCGAATCTTCTGGACTTCGCTCTCGACGAACGCACCTGGTGTCCAACTCGGCTCGGCGCGACACACGCGGAACAGGAAGTTGGCGATCAGCTCGCCGCCACGCGGCGTGTGCGCCACCTCCGGATGAAACTGCACGCAGTGAATCGGCTTGTCGCGATGTCGCATCGCGGCGATCGGGACGGTGCTGCTCGATGCGGTGACGACGTAGCCCGGCGGCGGCGCGTCGACGTGATCGCCGTGGCTCATCCAGACGGTCATCGACTCCTTGGACCGAAAGCCGTCGAACAATCCACACGGTTCCTCGACGACGAGCTCGGAGCGTCCGTACTCGCGCCGGCCGGCGCCGATCACCTCGCCGCCGGACACGTGCGCGATGACCTGCATGCCGTAGCAGATCGCGAGCACCGGTGCCATGTCGAGCACGGCGGGATCGAGGCTCGGCGCTCCGTCCTCGTAGACCGAGTTGGGTCCGCCGCTGAGGATGATCCCGGTCGGCGCCCACTCGCGGATCCAGCCCGGACTGCGCGTGGGTGGATGAATCTCGGAGTAGACGCGCGCCTCGCGCACGCGGCGCGCGATGAGCTGCGTGAATTGCGATCCGTAGTCGATGATGAGGATGCGTGAATGCGCGTTGCTCAATATTTCCACTCCGAACCGGTCAGCGCGAGGAATTCCACGTCGCGCGAGTCGAGGTCGAGCACGGCCGCCGACGGTGTGCCGTACAGCCAGCCGCATGCTTCGCCGGGATTCACGATCAGCGTGTCGCCGCGGGTCTTCATCTCCTGTTGGTGCGTGTGTCCATGGATCACGATCTCGTGTCCGGAGATCGACCGCGTTTGCACGTCACCCAGGTCGTGCACGAGGAGGATTCGCCGCCCGCCGATCTCGAAGCTGTGCGGCGACTCGAACAGCTCGGTGCCGAACGCCGACTGCGCCCGTGACATGAGGCCCTGCTGGTCGCCGTCGTTGTGGCCAAAGACGCCGGCCAGCGAAACGTGCGCGTCCTCGAACGGCTTGAGGGCGAACGGGGAACAGTAGTCGCCGGCGTGGAGCACCATCCCCACTCCGCCCGCCTGCATCTGCCGCAGCAACTCCTCGATCGCCGGCAGCCGGTCGTGCGTATCCGCGATCACGCCAACGCGCATCAGCCCTCGCCCTCCCCGCCCTCGTCGGCCAACTCGGCTCCGGCCGCGCGCCAGTCGGGCTGCGCGATCTCGTGCCGCATGAGATCTTCGTACGTTTCGCGCGCGGTCACCACTGCCCAGCGATCGCCGTCGACGAGCACTTCCGCGGGCCGCAGGCGGCTGTTGTAGTTCGACGCCATCGCGTATCCGTACGCGCCGACGTCGGAGACGACGAGGTAGTCGCCAATGTGGACGTCGTCGAGCTCGCGGTCGCGCGCCAGAAAGTCGCCGCTCTCGCACACCGGTCCCACGACGTCGACCATGCGCGTGTCGGGGCGCACTTGCGTCGCCTGAATTCGGTGATACGCTCCGTAATGCGACGGACGCAGCAGCTCGGTCATACCGGTATCGGTGATCACGTATTCCTTTCCGCCGCTCCGTTTTCGGTACAGCACGCGGCCCACGAGCACTCCGGCGTTCCCAACCACGTATCGTCCGGGCTCCATCAACAATTTGAGCCCGGTGTCGGCGATGGTCGGAAGCACCAGTGACGCGAAGCGCTGCAAATTCGGCGGCTGCTCGGTGTCGTAGCGCACGCCGAGTCCGCCGCCGATGTCCAGATACTCGATGGTGTCGATGCCGCGCTTCTTCACCTCGGCAAAGATCGACGCCAGCC
The DNA here is from genome assembly GCA_035469245.1 of Gemmatimonadaceae bacterium. Classification (GTDB taxonomy): domain Bacteria; phylum Gemmatimonadota; class Gemmatimonadetes; order Gemmatimonadales; family Gemmatimonadaceae; genus JAQBQB01. The sequence goes on along the minus strand of DATISA010000037.1, from coordinate 1,206 downwards.
GCTCGGTTCCCTCCCGGTATGGATCGATGCGCGAAAGCTGAGAGCCGAGGTGCATGTCGAGCCCGACGAGCCGGATGTTCGGCAGCTCGGCGGCGACCTCGGCGACGTGCACGGCTTCATCGTACGGCACGCCGAACTTGTGACCGCGCCCGCCCGTTTTGATGTAATCGTGCGGCGCGTCGAGCGTGATCTCGGGGTTCACGCGAATCGAGACTCGGGCCGTCATCTCGCGCTCGCGCGCGAGCCGGTCGAGCATCCGGATCTCCGGCTCGCTCTCGGCGTTGATGAACAGAATGTCCGCATCGAGCGCCTCGGCGAGCTCGGTCTCCGTTTTGCCGACGCCGCCGAACACGATGTCCGACGGGGGAAAGCCGGCGCGCAGGGCGCGCTGCAGCTCACCGCCGGAGACGACGTCGGCGCCGGCGCCGAGCCCGCGGAGGAGCGACAGGATAGCGCGGCTGGCGTTCGCCTTGAGCGTGTAGTGGATGCGGTGCGGCACCGGCGCCAGCATCCGGTCCAGCCGCTTGTACCGGTCGCGGATCGTCGCTGCGCTGTACACGTACACCGGCGTGCCGACGGCGCGCGCGATCTGCTCGAGCGAGACGCCCTCGCAGTGCAGGACGCCGTCGACGCGGGAGAAGCCGCTCGTCAGTACGCTTTGGCCCATACCGCCTCGGCAACTGCCGGGCGACCACACTTGAGACACGCCGCCGGTGCCTCCGCCGATCGATACTCCTCGTCGGGCAGCACGCGAATCGTGGCCTTGGTTTCGTCTTTCACCTGCGTCTCGCACTCCGGGCTCCCGCACCAGCCCGCGTACACGAATCCGCCCTTCCCGTCCATCAGCGTTTTGAAATCGTCGTAGCTGATCTTGTAGCGGATGCTGTTCGCCTCGCGTCGTTCGCGGGCGGCGATCAACATGTCTTCCTGAACGCGCATCAACAACTCGGCGACGTCTTCGCCGATCGACTCGAGCGACACCGGCCGTTTTTCGCGCGTGTCGCGACGCACGAGCACCGCCTGATTCTTCTCGAGGTCGCGCGGGCCGAGCTCCATGCGGAGCGGTACACCGCGCAGCTCCCACTCGTAATACTTGGCGCCGGGCTTGATGCCCTCGCGGTCGTCGATGTGCACGCGCAGGCGGCCGGGATCACGCCGCTCCCAGTCGAGCAGCTTTTGCAGGACGCGATCGGCTGCCTCGAGCAT
>DATISA010000036.1:0-6368 GCA_035469245.1 Gemmatimonadaceae bacterium | reverse complement strand
CTGCTCGGGGCTCATGTAGTGTGGCGTGCCGAGGCTCATCCCCGTCTCGGTCATGCGCGTTCCGCCGGCGCTGCTCACGGCGAGCGCGATGCCGAAGTCCGCGACCAACGCCGAGCCGTCGTGCAGCAGGATGTTCTCGGGCTTGATGTCGCGGTGGATCACTCCGTGTCGGTGCGCGTAATCGAGTGCGCCCGCCACTTCGCCGGCGATCCGCACGGCGTCGGCAATCGGAAGCTGCTTCTCACGCTCGAGCCGCGAGCGCACCGTCTCGCCGGCGACGAACGGCATCACGTAGAAGAGCAGTCCACCCGCTTCCCCCGAATCGAACAGCGGCAGGATGTGCGGGTGCTGCAGGTTCGCCGTCGTCCTGATCTCGCTCAGGAACCGCTCGGCGCCGATCACCGCCGACAACTCGGGGCGCAGCACCTTGAGCGCGACCTTGCGATCGTGCTTCAGGTCGTGTGCGAGATAGACAGTTGCCATCCCGCCCGCGCCGAGCTCACGGTCGATGCGGTAGCGGTCGGAAAGGGCAGTGGAGAGAGGCGAGAGCGCGGCGGCGTCGCCGGAGGTTTCGCGATTGTCGGTCGGCGTCATCGCCCACGAACATGGCAGTGGTGCACGGTTCCCACTACCCTGCGTGGCGGGTCGAGTTGAAACACGCCGCGTCGGGTTGGAACAAGTGGTGACGCGAATGACGCGTCCAATTTGTTCCAACTCGACTCGGCGCAACCGTCCTACTAGGTGTCTGACCCCAAGCCCTCGAGTCATCGCCGGCTCGTTGGATTCACACCCGCGTCGAATGCAACAGCGCGACCCGCCAGCCGCTCGCTCCGCGCCGTGCGATCAGGCTCTCGAGCCACTTGACCTCGCGCGCTTTGTCCCCGTGCTCTGAGATCGACGAGGTCAGAAAATAGACGGCGTAGGCCATATCGCCGTGCACCTTGACGGACCGAAAGGCGAACGCGTCGGTGCGACGGTAACTGTTGCCCGGGGCGGGCATGGACGCAATGTCGCTGGCCGCGTCCATGATCTGCCCTTTCTCGAGGAGAAGGTAGTCCGCCGTCAGCAGCGTGCGGTACTTATGCTCGTCGCGCCCGCGATAAAAAACGTCGTAGTACTCGGCGACAAGGCGTTTCACCGCCGCTTCGTCATCCGGTGCCGCCGCCGGCATCACCATCGCGCTACCGAGCAGCGCGCTCCCTTCCGCCACGAACGCCCTGCGGTTCATAGTGCCTCCGGTGCCGGATAGTGCGATGACATCCGTCCGTCCACAACCCTCGCTAGCTTGCACGATCCTGCAGTCGCTGCCCGCACCGCACCGATGACCCGAACCACCATCAGAGGAAACACGATGACCGACGACGATCTGCGAGCCGAAGTGGAGCGCCTAAGAGCCGAGAACGAAGCGCTCAAAAAGGTCGGCGCCAAAGGCGTTTCACTGAAAGTCAGTGAGAAGGGAGGCGTGTCGGTCTATGGGCTGGGCCGCTTCCCGATCACGCTCTACCAGGAGCAGTGGCTCAAGCTACTCGACATGGCCGACCAGATTCGCGATTTCATCGACGCGCACAAGGCCGAGCTGAAAGCCAAACCATGACGCGGTTCCCGGGTGCCGGCGCAGCATCCGTCAGTGTCCGTTCATCCGTTGGTGCCCGTGCTGCCAATCGCTGATGCCTGACGCGCGAGTACGCTCTCGAGCGCCACACCGGCTCACTCACTTGCTCGCGCCGACCAGCGCGAGCAGGCTGTCGGCGCGTTTCACCTGGCCCGCGCGCTTGAGCATCGCTGCCCAGTCACGCACCGTCGCCGCCACCGCCGCGTGCTTCGCCCCGAAATTCTCCTCGCGAATGTCGAGCGCGCGGCGGTACATCGCGTCAGCCTCGTCGTAGCGGCCCCTGTCCGCATCGAGCCCGGCGAGCGACGCCAGTGTCTCGGCGATGCTGGGATCTTTGGGCGCGAGCACGCGCTGCTTGATCTCGAGCGCGCGGTGAAGGTTCGAGTCCGCTTCTGCGTACCGCCCCAACTTCCAATACGCCTCGCCAATGTTGTTCACGATGCCGGCGAATTTGGGATGCGTTGGACCGAGCGCTTCCTCGGCGATCGGGCGTGCGCGCTCGTAGTAGCGTAGCGCCTCGTCGTACCGCCCGAGATACCAGTACGCCACACCGAGGTTGTTCAGCGTACCGGCCACCTCCGGATGCGTCGGCCCCAAGGTTTGCTCCTGCAACGCGAGCGTGCGCAGTGCCAGCGGCTCGGCGTCGGCATATCGCCTTTGGGACAGGTATACCGCGGCCAGCCCGCGCATGTCACGCGCCAACCTCGGATCGTCGGGACGCCGAACCACCGAGTCGAGCGCGAGGACGCGCGCATACAGTGACTCGGCCTCCGTCGTTCGGCGCTGCTTGACGCGCAACGCCGCGAGGCCGGCGAGCGTCGTCGCCACGTCGACGCTGCGGCCGCCGAATGACGCTTCTCGAATGGCAAGCGCTCGCTTGTAGTCACGATCTGCTTCGTCGAGATCTCCCTTGTCGCGAGCCAGGTCGCCGAGCGCATTGAGGGTCTCCGCCACCGACGGATCGTTCGGTCCCAGTTCGCGCTCGCGGATGCGTAGCGCGCTGTCGAGGAGCGCTCGCGCGGGAACGTAGCGGCCGAGCGCTTCGTTCACGGAGCCCAGCGTCGTCATCAGTCGACTCTTGAGCAACGGCTGCGCCGAGAGTCCCGACAGTACGCGGCTTCCGCCGCGGTCGAGAATCTCGCGTGCCGTCAACGATTCGCCGGTCGCGCGCTGGCTCGGGTCGGACACGGTGAACAGATCGACGAGAAAATCCGCCACCTGCTTCGCGGCCGCCGCTTCCTGCGCCGTCTGTGCCTCGGCGCGCCTGGCGCGCATGAGACCCACCGTCGCGGAGACGGCACTCATCACCATTGCCGCGCTCACCACCACCGCCGTCACGACACCGGCACGGTGTCGCTGGACGAACTTGCTCAGGCGGTACGGTGTGCTGGGCGGGCGCGCGGTCACCGGCTCGTTGGACAAATGGTGCCGCAGATCGATCGCCATCGCGTTCGCCGTCTCGTACCGTCGCGAGCGATCCGGCTCCATCGCCCTCATCACGATCCAATCGAGATCGCCGCGAAGCTCGCGGCGGAGATGCGCCGGGTCCGCGCGCCGCGACGACGCCACGATCGCCTGGTCAGCGCCGAGCGTGAGCAGCTTTTCGCTCGGCGTGGGCGGGAGGGTATCGCCCATGGCCAACCGCGCGAGAAACGCGTGCACGCCCACCGCGTCGGGATCGAACGGCAGCCGACCGACCAGGAGCTCGTACAGCATCACGCCGAGCGAGTAGATGTCCGACCGTGTGTCGACGTCGACCGTCGAGGAGTCCGCCTGTTCGGGGCTCATGTACGCGGCCGTGCCGATCATCTGGCCCCAGCGCGTCACCAGGGTTTGCTCGGCGATCTGCGCGCCGAGTGCTTTGGCGATGCCGAAGTCGATGATCTTGGGCTGCGGCGATCCGTACTGCTCGGTGATCAGCACGTTCGACGGCTTGAGATCGCGATGAATCACTCCCTTCTGATGTGCGTGTTGGACGCCCTGCAGCACGGCGATGAACAGCTCGACGCGCTCGGTGATGGAGAGGCGGCGCATGTCGCAGTAGCGGACGATCGGCAGCCCCTTGACGAGCTCCATCGCGAAGAACGGCTGTCCCGACTCCGCCGTTCCCGCGTGAAGCACCTTGGCGATGGCGGGATGATCCATCACGGCCAACGCCTGGCGCTCCAGCTGGAAGCGCGCGAAAACCTCGCGTGAGTCGAGGCCGGCGCGAATGACCTTGAGCGCGACGCGACGCTTCAGCGCCTCCGTCTCTTCGGCCTCGTACACGATGCCCATCCCGCCCTCACCCAGCAGCTGCAGGATGCGGTAGGGGCCGATTCGCTCCGGCGGCTGCGGCGCAGCCGAAGACAACGTCGTGTTCTCCACGTTCTACTCCTGGTGCGCGCGCGTGCTGCGTGTGCGCGACCGAGAACTAATCCACCCAGATATCCGGGTCGAATATGGCCGTGGGGCCGCCGTTCGGGCAGGCGACCGTCACGGAATAGCGGTAATGCCCGGTCGTCTGCGTGGGCTTTCCCACGCCAAGATACGGAACGCCTCTACGGGCGTGGAACGGGGGCGGGCTCGGGGCGTCGAGCGGCCATTCTGCGTCCGGAGTCATACTCACGTCGTCAACGTTCGAGCTCGGATCGAGTGTCCAGTTGACGTCGGTGGGCGGCTGCCCGACGCCTGTATGGCGAAACTGCACGGTCGATGGATTGACGGCGAGTGTGACCTGATTACCCGAGCAGGTGGCCTTCACGGTCACCGGCGCCCGGCCATGTCCTGTTTGGATCGCTTTTGGACTGCAGCCCGCGGCGAACAGGGCGAACATGAGGAGACGAGCACACTGCGGCAACGTGCTGCGCATACGTGGCTCCGTCGTGGGAGGGAGCTCTAGCTTGTGCGCCGACTGATGAGCGCGCAAGGCGAAACCATCCGATAAACGTCTGCTCAAGCTCCCGAAGAGCTGTCGCGCGGCTCCGCCTTCATCGGTCAGTGTCCGTTCCTCCGTTTGTGTCAGTACTCCCAATCGTTGATGCCTGTCCTGCGCGTACGCTCTCAAGCGCCACACCGGTCGTAACGATTTGGGGACGCGGACACAAACGGAGGAACGGACACAAACAGAGACTGTGCGAATCGAACCCGGTGGCGCGACGCTGACGTCGCTCGACGAGCCGGGATGGGACCTTTTTGGACCGGCCGCTCGGTCAGCCACGAGCACCCAGCCCGAGCGGTAGTCCCCACGAAAAGTTCGTCCGGGCGGATTCGTCAAATTCGTGTCATTCGTATCCCTCACTGTTCCAACCCGACTCGGCGCACCCGGCGACGACTAAACGACTCCCTCGCGGATCCTCCCAACCACCCCTGGCGGCCGCGCCGCGTACGCTGGCACCTTCTTTCTCGAAGTGTCGCCGAGGTCGCGCGTGCTCCGAAGACAAGTCTCCGTTCTGTGCCTCCTACTCCTCGCCGCGGTCGAGACTTCCGCCGCGCAAGCGGTCGTCCGTCCGGACACGGTTCGCCTCGGATGGGGCACGCTGTCGGGCACGTGGAGCGCAACCAACGGCAGCACCACGTTCATGGGAAGCTGGACCGCGCTCCCGGACACGGCTCACGGCACCGTCACCGGAACGTGGACGCTCGCCGACGCGCAAGGCGCAACGGTGGCATTCGGCGGATGGTCCGCGGCAAAGTCGGCCGCGCAATGGATCGGCACGTGGCGAGCGAACATCACCGGCCGCGCTGGAGCATACTCCGGCACGTGGACCTCGAGCGTCGATCTCAGGCCTGCCGCGCGATTCGTCGACCTGTTCGCGACCGCCGCGCGGACGGTCGTGAGCGGCACGTGGAACACCAGCGGGCGGTCAGGAGCGTGGTCCATTCGCGCGGCGAAGTGAGATGGATGTTCTCGGGCTTGACGTCCCGACGAATCAAAGCCGCTCGGGCCGGCTCCTAAGACGAATGAAGACACTGCGATGGGACGGATGGAACGGCAAAACTGCCGGATTTCTTGGTGAGAGGACTCCGCACCCAGCGCGCCGATGAATGCTTTGTGGAACCGCCTCGGGAAGCCATCGCTCGCCCGAACGGCCGTTCCAAAGATTCTTATCCCGGCGCGTTGCGCGAGGGCCATTCCCCGCGGGCGGAACCATCCGGCCGTTCAATCCGACAATCCGTCAAATCGCGGTACCACCCTTCGTCGTACGAGCCAGTTCGTCTATAGCAGCAACATCCCCCGCCTCACCCCAACAGCAACCGCCTCCGCCCGCGACCTCACGCCAATTTTCTCGAACAACAACTCGAGATGCGTCTTCACCGTATTCGGCGAGATGCCGAGCCGCGTCGCGATCTGCTTGTTGCCGAATCCATCGGCGAGTAGCGCGAGAATCTCACGCTCGCGGTTCGTGAGCGACACACTCTGCTCGATGTCGCTCGCGTCATCCTCGGCGCCCGGCGCCGGGTCGTCCGCCTCCCGCGCGACGAGCACGACCTCGGCCGACGATCCGACGTCCGCCAGCGTCGCGCTGACCGCGACGACGTCGAACGCCGGATCGCTCGACAGCGCCGCGACGAGGCGCGTGCGCAGTTCTTCTGATGCTGCGACGACCGCGATCCGCGTCACGTGCGCACGCGCTCACGCCGCGCGTCGGGCGAGCACGCGATCGATGAATTGCTGCACCAGCGCCGCCGGCACCGCCACGCCAAGCCCGTTGACGACCATGCTGTTGATCCCGACGAGTCGCCCCTCGGCGTCGACCAGCGGACCACCGGAGTT
>DATISA010000035.1:0-17414 GCA_035469245.1 Gemmatimonadaceae bacterium | reverse complement strand
GCGAGCCATGCCGGCTCGCGAACTCACGGCCCCGACGGCAGAGAGCGTATACTTACGTGCACTGGCGGCGTCGCATCTCCCGCCGGATGCCGCCGAGCTGCCTGAGTCCACATCGCCGGAGGAGCCTCCCTTGCCTTCGTTCCGCGTGTCGTCAGTCGCGCGCTCCGTCTTCGCAGCTTTCGCCCTGTCCGGCGCAGCGGCCGCGCAAACCTCCATGATCCTGCCCGGCCCATCGGGTCGCGCGCACGTCAAGTTCGAGATTCGCGTCCCGGCTTCGGTTCGAAACGAGCCGCTCACCGGACGCGTGTACGTCATCATCGGCACCGACAGTACGCGCGAACCTCGCACCCAGGTCGGCCGCGTTGGCGCACCGCTGTTCGGACGCGATATCGAAAAACTGGTGCCCGGATCGCCGGCGATCATCGACGGCACGACGCTCGGGACGCCCGTGTTCGACATGGCCGACATTCCGGCCGGCGACTACTGGATTCAGCCGTTCGTGAACGTGTATTCGGAATTCAAGCGCGCCGACGGGCACGTTGTGTGGATGCACGACGACCAGTGGGAGGGCCAGAACTGGCCGCGATCGCCGGGCAACATCTACGGCGCGCCACGACAGGTGCATCTCGATCCAAGAGCGAGCGCCACCATCAGCCTGGTTGCGGATAGACTCGTTCCGCCCTTCGCGCTGCCGGCCGACAACGAATTCGTCCAGCGCTTCCGTTTCCAGAGCCCTTCGCTCACGAAGTTCTGGGGACGTCCGATCTATCTCGGCGCGACGGTGCTGCTGCCCCGCGACTACAAGACGTCCACGATCAGCTACCCCGTGAACTACATCCAGGGGCACTTCGGGCTCGGTGCACCCTACGGCTTCGATGCGTCAGGCGGCCGCGGTCGCGGCTCTGCTGGCCGACCCTTCCGCGACGACTGGATGTCGGACGATTTCCCGCGAATCATCGCCGTCACGTTCCAGCACCCGACGCCGTATTTCGACGATTCGTATGCCGTGAACAGCGTGAACGTCGGCCCCTACGGCGACGCAATCATGAACGAGCTGATCCCGGAGATCGAGAAGCGCTATCGCGCGATCAAGGAGCCCTGGGCGCGCTGGTTGTCGGGAGGCTCGACCGGCGGGTGGGAAGCGCTCGCGCTCCAGATCTTCCACCCGGACTTTTTCGGCGGCACGTGGGCGTCCTGCCCCGACCCGGTGACGTTCACCGACGTCGAGGGTGTGAACATGTACAAGGACTCGAATGCGTTCTACAAGACCTACAGCCAGTGGCAGCTCACGCCGACGGTGAACTCACGCGAGGTGAACGGCGAGATCCGGCAGACCGCGCAGCAGCGGTACTGGATGGAGCTCGTCAACGGCACGCACGGGCGTTCCGGGACCGGCCAGCAGGATATCTGGCAGGCGGTATTCGGTCCGATCGGAAGCGATGGCTACTTCAAGCCGGCGGTCGACTCGCGCACGGGCGTGATCGACCACACCGTCACTCAGTATTGGCGCGACAACTACGACCTCCTGTACTACCTCCAGCGCAACTGGAGTACCGTCGGGCCAAAGCTCGTCGACAAGCTGCACGTCTACGTCGGCAACATGGACAGCTTCTTCCTCGACCGCGCGACGCGCGAGCTGGAGGCGTGGATGAAGACGACGCAGAACCCGCACTACGAAGGCTACTTCGTCTACGGCGACCAGAAGCCGCACTGCTGGAGCGGACCAGGCACCAGCGCCGAGCGGCTGAGAGAGATGGCCGAGTACGGACTGCGGCACATGCCGGCGGGTACCACGACGCCCTGGTGGAAGTATTGAGCTAGCGGTCGGGTCCGGGGACCCGGCCGCCGGCCACGGCGAATCCCTGACTACTACTATATGGCCATACAGTAGTATAGTACGGTCATGAGTGCGGCGTCATACGATCTTCTGGCGGTCGGTGCCCATCCCGACGACGTGGAGGCGGTCGCGGGTGGAACGATCGCGAAGCTCTCGGGGCGCGGCGCGCGCGTCTTGCTGGTCGACCTGACCTCCGGCGAGCCGACCCGGTTCGCCGAGCGAGGCGAACGAGCGCGTCAGGCGCAGGCGGCGGCATCGGCCATCGGCGCCCAGCGTCACGTCATGGGCGTGCAGGATCGCTTTCTCCAGGACACGATCGACGTCCGGCTCGCCGTTGCCGACATGATTCGGCGCTACCGGCCGGCGACCGTCGTCACGACCGACGCGTGCGGCGTTCATCCCGACCACAAGGCAGCGACCGATATCGTCGTCAACGCGGTATTCTACGCCCGATTGCCGAAATGGAGCGAAGTGCCGGGCGGTGAGCTGTTGGCCGAGACGGACCCGCACGAGGTGAAGCGACTGTTCTTCGGTCACTGCCGTATGGAGCCGCCATGGCCGCGGTTCGATTTCGCCGTGGACGTGAGCGACATGTACGACCGCAAGCTGGCCGCGCTCGCCGCCTATGAATCGGTGTTCAGCGGTGCGCAGGCGGAACTACTGGACCGGTACGGGGCGGAGGATCGATACGTCGGAAGCCTCGTCGGTGTTCGCTACGCGGAGGCATTCCGAGCCCGCAGCCCCCTTCTCGTCGACGATCCCGCCGTGTTCCTGCCGGTGCGATTCGGATGAACGAACCGGCGCGAGAACGCACCTACATGAAACCACCCTCCAACTCAGGTGAGACAATGATCCCCAATCACGACCACCCACTGAAGGTCGACGCCGCAACGCTCGAGGAGCTCATTCGTACGTCGGAGTTGCCGGTGCTCGTCGACTTCTACGCCGACTGGTGCATGCCGTGCCGGCTCATGGCACCGATCCTCGACGAATTTGCGCGCGACCATGCCGGAGAGGCGATCGTCCTCAAGCTGGACACCGACCGCAATCCGGGCGTCGCTGAGCAATACGGAATTCGCGGAATCCCGACTCTCCTCATCTTCAAGGACGGCGAGGAGGTCGAGCGACAGGTGGGCGCCGTGCCCGGCGCGTACCTGGACAACCTGCTCGCGACGATCGAGGCCTGACGGCCACGTGACCGCGCGAGTCGAGCCGTCGGCTCGTCGGGGTGACGAGGCGCGCTGGCGCGGGCGAGGCGATTACGACGCGAGCAGGCGGCGGCGCGAGACGGCGTGGTCGTTCAGCCGGTCGCACATGATCTCGCAGAGGCGGAAGACGGAGCGGTCGGCGATGGCGTAGCGCACGTACAGGCCTTCCTTGCGGCGCGTCACGAATCCGTGCGCGTGCAGGAGCTGCAGATGCTTGGAGACGTTCCCCTGGGCGAAGCCGGTCTTGTCGACGAGTTGCGTGACCGTCAGCTCGCCGCCGCGCAGGGCCTGCAGGATGTCGAGCCGCACGGGCTCGCCCAGCACTTTGAATCGCTCGCCGATGAGCGCGAGCACGTCGGGTGTCAGCTTGGTTCGGGGCACGAGGTCCTCGCCGCCAGAAGGGTAATCCATTCCTACATGGGAATATAGTAGAGGAGCGCCGGGCACGCCACGACGGGCGGGCCCGGCCCCTCTCGTGACGCGCGCCACTTGCCGCGACGCGATATACTACTATATTCCCATGCAGTAGAATACATGATTGCCTTCGCCATCGTCCCAACATGCGATTTCGACCGGTGAACCGATCCTTGGCCCTCCTCGCCGCCGGCGCGGCCGCGGCCCTCGTCACGTCACCCGCCGGCGCGCAGCTCACGCTGCGCGAGGCGTTCCACCAAGCGGACCAGGCGGCCTACGGCAACCGGATCGCCGCGGGCGCGGCCGGCGCGCAGCGCGCGCAGACGCTCGCGCCGCTCAAGGGCATCCTGCCCAACGTCCGGCTCGAAGCAGGGTACGTTCGCACCACGGACCCGATCGGCGTCTTTGGCTCGACACTGCGCCAGCGCGTCGTCACCCAGGCGAACTTCGACCCGCAGCGGCTCAACTATCCGAGTGCCACCGGGAACTACCAGGGAGGCCTGGTCGTCGAGCAGCCGTTGTTCAACGCCGACGCATGGATCGGCCGCACGGCCGCCGTCCACGCATATGAGGCAAGCCGCGCATCGGAGGAATGGACGCGGCTCTCCACCCGCGTCGACGTCGTGCGCGCGTACTACGGCGCAATCCTCGCGAGTGAGCGCGTCGCCACGCTGCAGGCAGCCGCAGGCGCCGCGCACGCTCATGTCGCCCAGGCCGAGGCCATGGTTCGGCAGGGCATCGTCACGAAGTCCGACGCATTGCTGGCGTCGGTTCGCGCCGGCGAAGCGGACGCGCAGCTCGCCGAAGCCGAGGGTGCGGCCGCTACTGCGGGCCGCCAGCTCGCCGTGCTGCTCGGAGGTGATGGCGCGAGCCAGTCACCCGACCTCACGGCGCGGCGGCTTCCATCCACGACACGTATTGTCGCCGAAGTCGCGAACGACACCGGCGCAATGGCGGCGCGGCCGCGCGCCGACGTGAGTGCCGCTTCGGATGGTCTCGCCGCGGCGCGCGATGATGCGATCCGCGCTCGCTCGACGTTGCTCCCGCGCGTCAACGGCTTTGCGCGGTACGACTGGAACTCGCCGGCGCGCATCTATACCGGCGATCGAAACTGGACGGTCGGCGTCATGGCGTCATGGAGCCTGTTCGCCGGTGCGAGTGAGATGGCCGACATGAAAGCGACCGCCGCCCGTGCCGCCGCCGCCGGGGCCCAGGCGGAAGCAGCGACTGCCAATGCGCGACTCGAGGCGGAGCAGACGCGCACGGCACTCGCGGTCGCCCTGAACCGACTCGGCATCGCGGAGCGGGCCGTTACGCAAAGCGCCGAGGCGCACCGGATCGTCGGCCGCAAGTACGAGGGCGGGCTCGCGACCGTGGTCGAGTTGCTCGACGCGCAGGCGGTCGAGACGCAGAGCGCGCTCGCACTCTCGCAAGCGCGCTGGGGCGCGATCGTCGCGGCCGCCGAGCGGCGGCGCGCGCTCGGTCTCGATCCCGCGACACTCGCCGCGCTCGATGACACCGCCACCGTGGCCGCGCACGACTCGCTCGACGGCCGCTGACCATCAAACGACCAGACCAAAATGACCAAGCACCAGATTGGCGCATTGCGCATCTCGCGTCTCACGGTCGTCGCCGTATCGGCGGCCGCCTTCGCGATCGCCTGTGATCGAGCGCCGTCGCCGAAGACCGACGTCGCCGTCGCCCCGGCGGCGACTGGCCCCGTCTATACGGTTCGCGATACGACGATCGATGCTGCGTTCACCGCGGCCGGCATCGCCGCCCCGGTGCAACAGGCGACGCTCAGCACGAAGCTGATGGGCACGGTGACGGACGTCCTCGTGAAGGAGGGCGATCGCGTGGCCGCAGGTCAGCCGCTGGTGCGCATCGACGCCCGCGACATCTCCGCGAAGTCGGCCCAGGCGTCCGCGTCGATCCTCGACGCGGAGGCGATGCACCGAGATGCAGTCACGCAGGCGAATCGGATCCGCGCGCTCTACGCCGACAGCGCCGCGACCCGCGCGCAGCTCGACGCGGCGGAGACGAGCCTCGCCCGCGCCGACGCGGGACTTCGCGCGGCTCAGGCAGCGGCGTCGGAGCTCGATGCCATGCGCTCGTATTCCGTGATCCGCGCGCCGTTCGCCGGACTCGTGAGCCGGCGACTCGTCGATCCAGGGGCGTTTGCGGCACCGGGGGCGCCGCTCATCGAAGTACAGGATGCGTCGCGACTCCGCATCACGGCGAGCGCGACTCCCGATCTGGCGCGCGGATTGCGCCGCGGCGCGACGCTCACGGCGACGATCGAAGGACAACCTGTCCGCGCCACGATCGAAGGCATCGTGCCGGCTATGGCGGGCAGTCTCTATTCGGTCAACGCGATCGTGCCGAATGTCGGCGCGGCCATCCTCGCGGGGAGTGCGGCGACGTTGGAGTTGCCCACCGGAACGCGAAACGGCGTCGTGGTGCCCACCGCGGCAATCGTGCGTGAGGGTGACCTCACCGGCGTCACGCTGCGCACCGCTCAGGGCGACGAGCGGCGCTGGGTGAAGCTCGGGCGAGCATCTGGCGCGGTGACTGAGGTCGTGGCGGGCCTGCGCGCCGGCGACCGCGTCGTGCTTCCGACCAGCACTGTGGTATCGGCGACGGGGAACTGACGATGGGAATCTCCGGACGCGTCGCGCAGGCGTTCCTGCGCTCGAAGCTCACGCCACTCGTCACCATTGCCGCGCTCGCGGTGGGACTGCTCGGCATTCTGGCGACGCCGCGGGAGGAGGAGCCGCAAATCTCGGTTCCGATGATCGACGTGATGGCGTCGCTGCCGGGAGCCGCACCCAAGGAAGTCGAGAATCTCGTTGGACGACCGATCGAGCAGCGCATGCTCGAGATTCCGGGCGTCGACCACGTCTATACGATGGCGGGCGAGGGCTTCGCGATCGTGACGGTGCGCTTCAAGGTCGGTGAGGATCAGGAGCGCAGCGTCACAAAGGTGCAGGCCAAGCTCGCGGGCGCGATGGACGATGCGCCGGCCGGCGCGCTGCCTCCGCTCGTCAAACCGCACTCGATCGACGATGTGCCAGTGCTCGCGCTCACGCTTCACGGCGCCGCGTACGATGCGAACACGCTGCGCCAGCTCGCGCTGCACCTCGAGGATGAGATCCGCACCGTGCCCGCGGTCGCCGAGACGTTCGTGATCGGCGGCTCGCCGCGGCAGCTTCTGGTAACCCTCGACGCCGCGCGATTGGCGGCGAGTGGCGTCACGCCTGGCGAAGTCGCCATGGCGCTGAGGGGCGCGAACGCGCGGCTGCAAGCCGGCGAGCTCACGGCGGCGAATCAAGTCTATCAGATCGACATCGGCGCGCCGCTCGCGACACCGGACGAGGTTGGCAGCGTCGTGGTGGCGACGCGCGGCGGCGCGCCAGTTTATCTGCGCAACGTCGCCGACGTGGCCGACGGGTTCGCCGAGACGAAGACGTACGTGTCACACGAGGGCAAGAACGGCGCGTCGGAGGCTGCGGTGACGATCGCCGTGGCGAAGCGGCGAGGCGCGAACGCCACGGCGGTGACGCACGCGGTCCTCGAGCGCGTGGATGCCGCGCAGGGGCGCCTGCTCCCGCGAGACGTTCGCGTGGACGTCACGCGTGACTATGGGGAAACGGCGGGCGAGAAGGCGCGAGAGCTCATCTTCCATCTCTTCATCGCGACGATCTCCGTCACGCTGCTCATCTGGGTGTTCCTGGGCTGGCGCGAGGCGGCAGTGGTGCTGGTCGCCGTCCCGGTGACGCTCGCGCTTACGTTGTTCGTGTACTACGCGCTCGGCTACACACTGAATCGCATCACGCTGTTCGCGCTGATCTTCTCGATCGGAATTCTCGTCGACGACGCGATCGTCGTGGTCGAGAACATCTACCGCCACCTCAAGATGGGCGACCGCACGCCGGAAGTCGCCGCGGTGGAAGCAGTGGACGAGGTGGGGAACCCGACGATTCTGGCGACATTTACCGTAATCGCGGCGATCCTGCCCATGGCGTTCGTGTCCGGGATGATGGGTCCGTACATGCGGCCGATCCCCGTGGGCGCGTCGGTCGCGATGCTCGCCTCACTGGCCGTCGCGTTCATCGTGACACCATACCTCGCGTACCGACTGCTCAAGGGCCACGTACGCACGACGCCACAAATTCACGACCGGGCGCACGAAGAGGAAGAGACGAGCCCGTTCGCGCGCGCGTATGCGCGCATCATGACGCCGCTCATGGACCGACGCGGGCGACGGCTCGGGTTCTACGGCGGTGTCGCCGGATTGCTCCTTCTGTCGGTCGGCCTGCTGCTCGTCAAAGCCGTGAAGGTCAAGATGCTGCCGTTCGACAACAAGAGCGAGTTCCAGGTCGTGATGGATCTTCCCGAGGGTACGACGGTCGAGACGACGAACGCACTCGGTCAGGAGATTGCCACGTACCTGCGCAGCGTCCCCGAGGTGAAGAGCACCGAGGTGTACGCCGGCACCGCCGCACCGTTCAACTTCAACGGGCTCGTGCGGCACTACTTCATGCGGTCCGGCGCGAATGTCGGCGACGTGCAGGTGAACCTGGTTCCGAAAGGTGATCGATCGCGTCAGAGCCACGCGATCGCCGTGGCCGTGCGGCCGGGCATCGATTCGATCGCGCGACGCTACCACGCTTCCGTGAAGGTGGCCGAGATCCCCCCTGGTCCGCCGGTGCTGTCGACATTGGTGGCCGAGGTGTACGCGGGCGACGACTCGACGCGCCTCGCTGCCGCGAAGCAGGTGAAGGAGGTCTTCGAGTCGACGCCAGGAGTCGTCGATGTGGACTGGACGGTGGAAGCACCGCAACAGCGGCGCGTGTTCCAGGTGGATCGCGTGCGTGCGGCGGCAGCGGGAGCGAGCGTCGAGCAGATCACGCAGACGCTCTATCTCGCGCTGTCGGGGGCCCCGAGTGGAATTGCCGCGTCGCCGACCGCCCGTGAGGGCACGGCGATCGTCCCGCGGCTGCCGCTGGACGCGCGATCGTCGGTCGACGCGCTGCTCTCGGTACCCATCGCCACAGCCAGCGGAGCGCAGCCGCTCGCGCGCTTTGTGACCGTGCTCGACTCCACGCGCGAATCGGCTCGCGTCCGGAAGGATCTGCGGCCCGCGATCTACGTGACGGGCGACGTCGCCGGGGCGATCGAATCGCCGGTGTACGCGATCATGGAAATGAACAAGAGGCTCGACGCGATCAGAGTGAATGGCGCGGCGATCGCCCGCTACAACGCCGTGCAGCCCGACCGGCTCGATCAGACGGCGATCAAATGGGACGGTGAGTGGCAAGTGACGATCGAAGTCTTCCGCGATCTCGCGTTCGCGTTCGCGATCGTGCTGGTGCTGATCTACGTGCTCGTGGTCGGCTGGTTCCAGTCGTTCAAGGTGCCGCTCGTGATCATGACGCCGATCCCACTGACATTGATCGGCATCCTGCCCGGTCACGCGATCAGCGGAGCGTTCTTCACCGCGACGTCGATGATCGGGATGATCGCGCTCGCCGGGATCATCGTGCGCAACTCGATTCTGCTCGTCGACTTCATCCAGCTCGCCGAGGCGCGCGGCCGCTCGTTGCGAGACGCGGTACTGGAGGCTGGGGCGGTGCGGTTCCGCCCGATCGCGCTCACGGCAGCTGCAGTCGTCGTAGGCGGACTCGTGATGGTGCTCGACCCGATCTTCCAGGGCCTGGCCGTGGCGCTGATGAGCGGCGCCGTCGTGGCAACCGTGCTCACGATGATTCTCGTTCCGATCCTCTATTGGGAGCTGCGTCGGCGCGAGCTGGCGGCGGCCCCGACTCCGGAGAACACCGATGAAGATGTTGATGCTCGTGTACAGCGGCTCGAGCCCGCAGCGAATATCGTCGCTGCTTGATGCCCACCACGCCGGCGGCTACACCGAGTTTCGCAACGCGCATGGCGTGGGGAGCACTGGCAAGCGCGCGGGCTCGCGCGCGTGGCCGGGCGAGTCGACGCTTTTCGTGAGCGTACTACCGGCCGCGCAGTCGGACGCGCTCGTGGATGTCCTGCGCGCGGAGACGACGAACCTCCCCGCCGGGGAGCGGCTGCACGTGGCCGTGCTGCCGACCGAAACCTTCTTCTGAGAATGTCATCATGTGCAACGACCGCATCATCCGCCGCTTCGCCGGCGTTTTCGTCCTGCTTTCGGTAGCCGCCGGGTACTGGATCTCGCCGCTGTTCTTCCTGTTCACGGCGTTCGTCGGTGTCAATCTGCTGCAGTCGAGCGCCACGAACTTTTGCCCGCTCGAGCGGGTGCTGGGGTGGGCAGGGTTGGCTGGCTGTCGGCCGCGCGCGTCAACGCGAACCGGCGGCTGACGCCGCCACAGGCGTTCAAGCGCGCTAAGTTGACAGCGCCAGGGCGTGCGCACCGGCCAACCCTGGGCCTTCAACCTCCGCTCGACACCATCGCTTATGCTGACCACCCGCACACTCGGCACGCAGGGCCTCACAGTTTCCTCACTCGGCCTCGGCATCATGTCGATGAGTCACGCGTACGGCACGCGCGAGGAAAGGGATGAGGGCGAATCGATCGCGACGATTGGTCGCGCGATCGAACTTGGCGTGACGTTCTTCGACACTGCCGAGGCTTACGGGCCATTCACGAACGAAGAGCTGTTCGCTCGCGCGCTCGACAAATTCGGCGTGTCGCGCGATGGCATCGTCATCGCGACCAAGTTCGGGTTCACGTTCGGTCCGAGCGGCGCGACCGTCGGCGTGGACAGCCGGCCGGAGCACATTCGCGAGGCGGTCGAAGGCTCATTGCGACGACTTCGGACCGACTACATCGACCTGCTGTACCAGCACCGCGTTGATCCGGCGGTGCCGATCGAGGACGCCGTCGGCACGATGTCCGACCTCGTGCGGGAAGGGAAGGTGCGCTTTCTCGGACTCTCGGAAGCCGGCGAGAAGACCATTCGGCGAGCGCACGCGGTGCATCCAATCTCGGCACTGCAGAGCGAGTACTCCCTGTGGGAACGCAATCTCGAGCCGCGCATCATTCCGCTGTTGGGCGAGCTGGGTATCGGCCTCGTGCCGTTCGCGCCGCTCGGGCGCGGCTTTCTGACCGGGAATGTGATGCGCGCCGAGGAGTATCCCGAGGGCGATTTCCGCAGAGGCGACCCGCGCTATCAAGGGGAGAACTTCGACGCCAACATGCGCGAGGCGTCCGAGGTGCGCGCGCTCGCCGCGCGCAAGGGTGCAACGCCCGGCCAGATCGCGCTCGCCTGGCTGCTTCACAGAGGCGAGCACATCGTGCCCATCCCGGGTACCAAGCGGCGAAGTCACCTCGAGGACAACGTCGGCGCCGCCAACGTGTCGTTGACCACCAATGAGATGCGCGAGCTCGACTCGGCCCTCGCGCCCGAGAAGATCTCCGGACCTCGCTACAACGCATCGAATCAGGCGTTGATCGACCGATGACCGAGGCGGCTATCGGACGATGCGCATGATCGTTCGCCCGGCTCGACCCGCGGACCTGCCCGCCATTGGACGGCTCGGCGCGCTCCTCGTCCGGACGCACCACGACTTCGATCCCGAGCGCTTCATTGCGGCCTCGCCACGCACCGAGCATGGCTACGCCTCGTTCCTCGGGTCGCAGCTCGATGAGCCGAACGTCGTGATTCTCGTCGGTGACGAGGACGGCCAATTGGTGGGCTACACATATGCCGGCGTCGAAGAAACCGATTACATGTCGCTGCGCGGGCCGGCGGGCGTGTTGTACGACATCGTGGTGGACCCCGCGCATCGCGGCCACGGCGTTGGTCGCACGCTGCTCGATGCCACGGTCGCCGCGCTCGAGAGTCGCGGCGCCCCCCGGGTCGTGCTCTCGACCGCGGAGCGGAATGAGGTCGCGCAACGCTTGTTCACCCGCGCAGGGTTCCGGCGTACGATGATCGAGATGACCCGGGAGCTCAGCCGCGGCGAGTCCTGATCCTCACGGCCTCACGGTGTCGCGTTCCACCGGTGCGTTCGTGAACTCGTAAGCGATCTCGGTCGGCCGCCCGCGCCAGTATGCGAAGCGTCCCTCCGGCAGAAGCCACGCCACTTCAGCGCGTCGTGGAACCATGCGACCTTGGCGACGATCGAATCGGTCGTAGTGCCCCTCGAACGGCGTCTCCACGCTCCTGCCACCCACGTCGCGAAAGCGCCTCGCGGTCATTCGCGTCATCTCGCCGGTTGGCGCGAAGTGGAAGTACGCTGAGACCCGAATGTCGCCGTCCGTGATTGTCGCGCGCGCCGTGCTGTCGTCGACCGCCTGCCAGGTGACGCCGTCCCCGGGCAACAGCGCGGTCGGGAACCATGCTGCCTCACCCAGCCATCGCACCAGCGCGCTCGACGCCATTTCTCGCGTGCCACCTTGGTTCACGACGTTCAGCACTCCGCCAATGCGGCCGAGCATTTCTCCGTCGCCGGCGACGTAGCTGTCGCGCACACGCACCGAAATCAGTGGCATCATCCTGACTTCGGCATTCCATACGAAGCCCGGCGGCGACACTGTGAATCGCTGGTCTGCGGTGAACGGGCTCCACGCCGCGTTCGGCTGGAGGCGCATGTCGCCAACCCAGCGCATACACGCGACCCGGATGCGAGGCTCCCCGTCGGGCAGGGCGAATGCGAAGTAGCGCGCGACGGGAGCGGGAAGATCCGTCAGGTCCGCCCGGCGAAACGATCGCTGTTCGGACGCTCCTTGCAGTTGCGCGCGCTGAGTGAGGTCGGCTATCCGCCGCGTGACACCGCGGCGCCAGACGTACGCTCCCACCATCGTTGCCGCGGCTCCTGATGCCACGAGGCCGGCGGCGATGGCCCCGCCAATCCGCACTACTCGCGACCCCGCCATCATTGCCCTCGCACGGTAGACAGCTGACCGGCCGGGCAGTGCGGCATGACGCGTTCCTCAGTGTCCGATCAGCACACGCGTGACTGACACGCAGTGCGACGGACGGGCGCCGACTCACGCGCGATGATGCACTACGAGTCCGCGACTGCGCGTTTCGTTGTTGACCAGCAGCCAGCGATGCCAGGCGTTGACGAGCGCTGGCGGTCCCTGCAGGAGCATGTAACGCGCACCGCTGCGCACCTTCTCGGTCGTTTCCTGCTTGTGGAAGACGGCGTGCAGCTGCGCCTCCGCTTTCACGAGCTGGTCGTTGCCCAGCGTGGCAAGCCAGCCGGCATTGATGTGATCCGGGATATTCATGCGTGCTCCCCCCTCACGTCTTGTGACGAAAAGTGATTCGCCCGCGGGCGAGATCGTACGGCGATACGGCGACGGTCACGCGGTCGCCGGCGAGAATGCGAATGCGGAACTTCCGCATCTTGCCGGCGGCGGTGGCGAGCAGCCGATGGCCGTTGTCGAGATCGACCCGGAACGTGGCGCTCGGAAGCACCTCGGAGACGATCCCTTCGAGTTCGATCGCTTCTTCCTTCATGGTGTGGCCTCGAGGCTCAGGGAGCACACGCGCCAGCGCGGAATTCGCGTCAGCGCGAAGCTCGTCAGCGCGAGCGTGTCTCGCGTTGGCGCGCCGCTTTGCTGCGTGCCCGCTGGGCGGCCTTCGATTTCATTCGCCGGGCCTCGCTTGGCTTCACGTGATGGCGGTGCCGGCGGAGTTCGCGCAGAATGCCGGACTTCTGCATCTGGCGCTTGAAGGTCTTGAGCGCCCAGTCGATGCGGTCGGTGTCGTTGAGGACGATTTCAGGCATGTGAGGTTCGCTCAGCGTTGGAGACGTCGCGAAAACGGACCATCCGCTGGCGATCTTCATCCCACAGTGCGAGACGGAGCGCCGACATGCCCGACCGAAGCGTGACGACCGGCGATCGCTGGAAGATCTCGCTCGCGTCGTTGCACGGCTGCAGGCGATAGTTCGGGATCTTCGGCGCGACGTGATGCACGTGATGCAGCCCGATGCTTCCGGTGAACCACTGGAGCACCGCGGGCAGGCGAAGGTGCGAGCTGCCGCGGAGCGCCGCATCGACGTAGTCCCACTCGCCGTGCGGTGCCCAGTAGGCATCCTCGAACTGGTGCTGCACGAAGAAGAGCCACACGCCGGCCATCGCGGCGAAGTAGTACGGCAGCGCGTAGGCGAACAGCAGCGTCTTCCAGCCGACCATCACGAGCGCGACGGCCACAAGCAAGCCGATGGCGACGTTGGTCAGCCAGACGCTCATGACCTGACGCGCCCCGCCGGAGAGGCCCTTGCCGCTCAGCCGCTGGCCGATCGCCAGGTGAAACGGTCCGCCCAGCAGAAGCGCGAGCGGATGGCGAACGAGCCGATAGCCGAAGCGGGCGCGTGGCGACTTGGCGAGGTACTCGCGGACCGTGAGCGTAGGGACGTCACCGTGCCCGCGTCGATCCAGATCGCCCGACGACGCGTGGTGCAGGGCATGATCGCGCCGCCACTGCGCGAAAGGCGTCAGGGTCAGCACGCCCGTCACGAATCCGACGGCGTCGTTGAGTCGGCGCGAGGCAAAGAACGATCCGTGCGCGCAGTCGTGCATCAGGATGAACGTCCGCACGAGCAGTCCCGAGGTCGGCAGAGCGAGCAGGACCGCGAGCGCGACGGAATAGTCGAGCGCGAAGTGGATGGCGGAGATGAGCAGAGCCAGCGGCACGAGCGTCGTCAGCATCTGTAACGACGCGCGCCGCGCATTCGGGCCGATGTACGGCTCGACTGCGCGGCGCCAGTCCGCTTCCGGCTGCGAAGCGACTGCTTGGCTCAACGAGCCAACTTCGTCACGTTCTCGGCCGCCGGGCCCTTCTGTCCCTGCACGATGTCGAACTCCACGCGCTCGCCCTCGGCCAGCGTCTTGAAGCCGCCGCCCTGAATGGCCGAGTGATGGACGAAACAGTCCTTCTGTCCGCCCTCGGGCGTGATGAAGCCAAAGCCCTTCTGATCATTGAACCACTTCACGGTGCCAGTCGTACGCATTGTCCTGCTCCTTCTGATGATGTGCTGTGTTGGGAGTCCGGAGCTTGCCGTACGCCGACACAACGTGCTTCGTGATCGAAACCCTCACGACGGGCGACTCGCGGAACGCGAGCCAATTCGCGACACAAACAAAAAAAGGGCCTGCTCGCAATCTGGCAGGCCCCAAGAACGTTCGGAACGTGTCCACGCGCACCGCGCGTGTGTCGCTTGGACTGAAAGATAGTGCGGCGCAGGCCGTTTCGCAACCGGAATCGTACCGCCTGGCAGCCGCCGTTTAGCATATCGCAAAGATCGTCCGGCCGCTCCACGAACCCTGCCAGCGCCATCCGGTCAATCGACGGGCTCGGCGGCCGGGGCAACGCGAAACTCGCCGCGGCTTTGCTGCCGGCTCGTGGCGAGTCTCGCCGCGATTTGCAGCATTCGGCCGAGCCGTACCGGCTTGACCAGGTACGCGTCCGCACCAGCGGCAAGCGCCCAGGTCCGGTCCTCTTCCGTCGCGTGGCCGGAAACGACGAGGATCTTCACGCGCTTGAGGCCCGGCTCGCGGCGCGCGGCCCGCACGAGGCAGCGCTCCGTCCCGATCGGCAAATAGAGTTCTGTAATGAGCAGGCTGATCTCGGATCGCAACGCCGTCCGCAGCGCCGCCGCGGCGTCGCTGCTTTCGCGAACGTGGAACCCCATCCCGACCAGCCCGGCGCGCCATGCGTCGCGGAGGCCCGCGTCGGGCTCCGCCAGGAGAATCGTTCGCTGCTGTTGCACGGCGTCCTCGGTGGAACGAGGGAACGCTGGATCGAAGCGACTCTCGAGAGCCAACTGGCTGTGCGCGGATGCCAGACGACTTGGGAAAGGAGCGGCACGCGACCGCCCGCCAGCATGAAGGAAGCTAACCCGCGGACCGCGACGCGGCCGTCGCGGGCCCGTGAGCGCTCAAGGCGCCAAGCGGGCTCGCGAATCGGCTCGTCGTGGGCCGCGACCGGCGCGACCTCGGCCTTGCTGCTCGATCAGGCCCTCCACGGCCGCGAGGAAATCGGCGATGTCGAGCCGCGGCTCGATCATCGATTGAACGGCGCAACCCTTGATGAAGCTCACGGCCACGGCTGAGAGCCCCTCGGCGGTCACACCAGGGAACCGATCGGGCTCGGCGGCCAGGACATCGGTCGCGATCGGCAGGAATGCATCGCGGTAGCGATCGAGCTCCCGCTTCATGCGAACACGGATCGGACGGTTTCGAATCGCCGCGCTCCAGAAGTCGAAAAACAGTCGGATGCGCGCGGGCTCGCTCGACAGCCGCTCCATTTCCTGGCGGACAAGAGCGAGCAAACGGTCGATCGGTGGCTCGATGGCGAGGATCGCCGGACCGACGCGGAGCACCGTCGTGGCGGCGAGCACCCACTCGAGCAGCGCGAGCAGCAACTGCTCCTTGTTGCCGAAATGGAAGAGCACGAGCCCGCTGCTGAGGCCAGCCCGGCCGGCCACGTCGCGAATCGTGAGCGCCGACAACCCTCGTTTCGTGGCGAGGTGATACGCCGCGGTGAGCACCTGCTCGCGGCGAGCCGCCTCACCAGCCTTCGTCCCCGGCATTGGCTCCGTCCGTCATTGAACTCTCGTTCAACAGAGGATAGCTTCCGTTGAACCACAGTTCAATGGTCGTGATCGCTCCGCTCCCGCACGCGCGCGCGCGCCGCGCCCCATGCAGCTGACGCTTCGGCAGGCCGCCGAGTACCTCGGCGTCACCGAGCCGGTCGCGCGCCGATGGATCGGGGAGCGCGGACTGCCCGTGCACGAAGCCCACGAGCGGCACTATCTGAACGCCGTCGAGTTGTGGGAGTGGGCGGTCGAGAATGGTGTACCGGTCTCCCGCGAGTTGCTCGAGCACGCGCGGCGCGCCCCGGACGCCGTGCCACCGCTGGCCGAGCTGCTCCAACGTGGCGGGATCGTCTACGACGTCGATGCGACCACCAAGCCCGAGCTGCTACGCGCGCTCGTCGCGCGCCTGCCGCTCCCGCCCGAACAGGACCGCGATACCCTCGTCAGCGTGCTCGAGGCGCGCGAGGCGATCGGCTCGACCGGCGTGGGCGACGGCATCGCCATCCCGCACGTGCGCAATCCGATCGTACTGCACGTCGACGAACCGTTCGTCATGCTGGCGCTGCTGCGATCGCCCGTCGAGTTCGGGGCGATCGACGACCAGCCTGTGCACGCGCTCTTCATGGTCGTGAGCCCGACCGTTCCGGTGCACCTTCGCATTCTCGCCGAGTTGGGCTTCGTGCTCCGCGACCGCACGCTGCGCGAGTTCCTTCGCGCGCGCGCTCCGGCCGATGACATCCTCGGCCGGATCGAGATGCTGGAGGCGACGCGCGTCACTGGATCCTATCGGGCGGCCGGCGCCGAGCCGTGACCATGTCGTGAGCCGGACCACATGACGCTGCTCATCGCCGGACTGGTGCTCATCGTGTTGGGCGGGCTGTCGCACGCCATCCTGCGTGGCGTCCGGCTCGGCGTGCGCGACGTCGTCTATCAGACGTTCCTCATTGCCGGCTGCGCGCTCGGCGCGACGGCAGCGGTACTGGTGCTCGTGGCAAGCACGCCGGTCGCCACGACCGCGTTCGGCTCGATGCCCGGGGGCGGATGGGCGCTCGGCGTCGACGCGTTGTCGGCGGTTTTTCTGATCGCGGTCCTCGGCGTAGGCGCGATGTGCGCGGTCTTTGGCGTTCACGACGTGCTCGAGGACGCCGCGCATTCGCACCGCTCGTCGCCATTCTTCTTCGCCCTCACACTTGCCGCGCTCGCGGCCGTCGTGGCGGCACGCACCGTGTTCACGTTTCTCACCGCGTGGGAGATCATGGCGATCGGGTCGTACCTCCTGATCGTCGCGCACCACGAGATCGCGGACGTCCGCCGAGCAGGACTGGTGTACCTGGTTGCCACGCATACGGCGACGCTCGCGCTCTTTGCGATGTTCGCCACGTGGCAGGGTCACGCGG
>DATISA010000034.1:0-14676 GCA_035469245.1 Gemmatimonadaceae bacterium | reverse complement strand
CCATCCAGGAATCGAGCGAATCCAGATCGACGGGCGTCAGCACGCGGTCTTCCTGTCCCGGGATGTCGGCGCAGCTGAACACGGGATTCGGCAGCCCATGCGTCGACGTGTACGCGGCCGCGAACGCGAGTTCGAGAGATTTGAGGGACACGTTGATGTAATTGGGACTGGTCGTGCAGTCGGAGCTGACGTCGACATGAAGCGCGTCGAATTCGGCTCTGTCGGCCCAGATCTCATCGCCGCGGCGAAGCGCCGGCAGATTGCGGCCATTCGATGGCATGCCAAAAACGAGCGCCTTGGGACCGGCCGAGCCGACTGCATTGAGCACTGCATCGAACGCAGCCTCGAATTGCGGCACCGCCACGACGTTGACGCCGAGCGCGATCAATCCGCTCGTCGCGAGGAGGACGTCCTGGCCACCCAGTTCGACCGAGACCAAAGTCGGGTTCTGACTGAGCGCAGCGGTCACCTCCGTCATCCCCGGCGCAAGGACGCGACTGTACCACGGCAGAGGAGGGTCGAATGCCATCGCGGCTTCCGGGGTCATCGTCAGAGCGAAGAGCGCGATCGCGCCCGCGGCCGCGACGTTCTGGGTGGGCAGTTGGACGCCTGCCTGATTGGACGCGCAGATCTGGTGCGGCTCGAATGGCTCGCCGCTCAGTCGCACGCCGTTCCCGAGCGGCGCAAGGAGGGGCGACAAGCAGCCAGGCGATTCAATCAGTGGCAGTGAGATCCTGTCCGATCCGCCGAACCGTATGAGCGCCGGCCACGCCAGAACCTGGGAGCCGGCGTAGACGCCGTTCGAGAACCACCCCATGCTGATGCTGGTTCCGATGGCGACGAATTTCTCCCGCGTCCACGGTGCATTGCTCGTCGACGCGGTCGGCTGGGGCGACCGAGTCGATGGTGCTGTGGGCCGCAACGCGTCGGAACACGCGGTAGCAACGACCGCAGCGCACAACGAGAGAAGCTGCGTTCTCTGTTTCATATAGCCTCCGCAGATGTCGATATTGGGGACACGCGGAGATGCGGGCGGCAGCGTGCATCGCGGCCGTAGTGCAAGTGGGCGGGGACGCGGGAGCCGATCCGCTTGGCTGTCCCGATGGCTCGTTCCATCCGCGCGTTGATCCGAAGATCAGGTCGTGGCCGGCACGTCGTTGCGCCGACTCAACGCAACTACAGCTTACTGGCGACGAGATGACTACGCAAGCGAAACATTATAGTTTGCTGATGGCGGTCACGTCGTCGGTGCCGCATCAATTCTCATGACATCATCCTGAATAGGCAGAACCGCCCAGCGCGGTCGAATCGGGGCGTGCCGCGGATCGAAGGCACAACTCTCTGCCGCTGCTAGCTTTCACCGCATGGCAGATCGCCTCAGAACGCGTTTTCTCATCGTCGGCAGTGGGGTGGCGGGTTTGCACACCGCCTGGCGCTCGTCCGAGAACGACGACGTCCTCCTGCTCACCAAGCGCTCGCTGTTCGACAGCTCAACCGCGTACGCGCAGGGCGGGATCGCCGCGGCGCTGGGCGCCGGCGACTCGCCGGCGTTGCATCGGCAGGACACCCTCGCCGCCGGCGCCGCGCTCTGCGACGCCGCGGCGGTCCAGGTGCTGGTGGAAGAAGGCCCGGCGCGCGTGCGCGAGCTCCAAACCGCCGGCGCGCACTTCGACCTCGATCCGCGCGGCCGCCTCAAGCTCGGCCGCGAAGCGGCGCACTCCAAGAACCGCATCGTCCACGCGCACGGCGACCAGACCGGCGCCGAGGTGGCGCGCACGCTCGTGGCGCGGGTGCGCGATGCCAAGCGCGTTCGCGTGCTCGAGCGCGCCCGCGTGCTCGAGCTCATCGTGCGCCGAGGCGTCTGCTACGGTGTCCGCGCCAGCATCAAAGGCCGCGCGACCGACATCATCGCCGATGCGACCGTGCTCGCCACCGGTGGCTGCGGGCAGATCTACCGCTACACGACGAACCCGGTCGTCGCCACCGGGGACGGCTTCGCCATCGCCCACCGCGCGCGGGTCACGCTCGCCGACATGGAGTTCGTGCAATTCCACCCGACGGCGCTCGCCACGCGCGAGAATCCGCTCGCGCTCATCTCCGAGGCCGTGCGCGGCGAAGGCGCGATCCTCGTCAACTCGCGCGGTGTGCGCTTCATGGTCGCGCGGCATCGCTTGGCCGAGCTCGCGCCGCGCGACGTCGTGGCGCGCGCGATCTTTCGCGAGCAGCGCCACGGCCCCGTCTTTCTCGACGCACGCAAGCTCGGGCAACGATTCGCCGACCGGTTTCCCGGCATCTTCGCCCTGTGCCAGGCGCGCGGTATCGATCCGCGATCGGATCTCATTCCGGTCACGCCCGCCGCGCACTACATGATGGGCGGCGTCGTCACCGACTTGAGCGGCCGCTCGAACGTCGAGCGTCTGTACGCCGTGGGAGAAATCGCCCGAACGGGCGTGCACGGAGCCAACCGGCTCGCGTCCAACTCGCTGCTCGAGGGACTCGTGTTCGCCGAGCGCGTCGCGCGCGACCTGTCGGGGAACACCCGGCTCGCGCGCCTGCCGGCGGTGACGCGCTGGAAGGTGCCGCCGCTCGCCGACCGCGGCGCGGCACAGGTGGCGGCGGACAGCATCCGCGACGTGATGTGGGATTACGCGGGCATCGCGCGCACGGCGCGCGGCCTCCGCACGGCGCGCGAGCGCCTGGCCGAGATCGAGCCCCGGCTCGACCCTGGCATGACGGAGGAACTCAACATGCTCCAGACGGCACAGCTCGTCGTCGAGGCGGCGCTTCTGCGCAAGGAATCGCGCGGAGGGCACTACCGGACGGACTTCCCACGAGCCAAGCGCACATGGACGGGGCGGCACATCGAACTGTAGGCGCCGGGCGTTACGTTTCACCCATGCCTGTCAGCACCATGGACGAAGTCGCCGAGCTCCAGGCCGAGATCAAGGACGCCGCGCGCAGTCGAAACGCCGTGATCCTGGCGCACAACTATCAACGCGCCGAAGTCCAGGATGTCGCCGATTTCGTCGGCGACTCACTGGGCCTCTCGCGTGAGGCCGCCAAGACACCGGCCCAGGTGATCGTCTTTTGCGGCGTTCACTTCATGGCCGAAACGGCGGCGATTCTGTCACCCGATAAAACCGTTCTCCTCCCGGACATGGCCGCCGGCTGCTCGCTCGCCTCCACGATCGACGCGGAAGCATTGCGCCGGTGGAAGCAGGAGCACCCGGGCGCGATCGTCGTGTCGTACGTCAACACGAGCGCCGAGGTAAAGGCGGAGAGCGACTACTGCTGCACGTCGGGGAATGCCGTGGAGGTCGTGAACTCCATCCCGGCCGATCAGGAGATTCTGTTTCTCCCCGACATGTTCCTGGGCGCGCACGTGCGGCGCATCACCGGGCGGCAGAACATGCACGTCTGGATGGGCGAGTGTCACGTCCACGCCGGCATCGACCCCGAGAACATCCGACTGCAGCGAAAGCTGCACCCCGAGGCAGAGTTCCTCATCCACCCCGAGTGCGGCTGCTCGACCAGCGTGCTCGAGGCGATGTCAGCGGGCGACGTCGATCCGGAAGGCGTGCAGATTCTGTCGACTGAGGGGATGATCAAGCGGCCGGCGCTGTCGGATGCCGACGAGTTCATCGTCGCCACGGAGGTCGGCATCTTGCATCGTCTCCGGCGGGAAAATCCGGGTAAACGGTTCTTCGCCGCCAACGAGCGTGCGTCGTGCGCGTACATGAAGGTCACGACGCTGCCCAAGGTGCGCGACGCGCTGCGCTATGACCAACATCGGATCACGGTGCCGCGCGAGGTGGCCCAGCGCGCGCGACGGGCGATCGACCGGATGGTGGCCATCGGCGGCGGCGCCAAGCAGCCCTTGTCTCCGGCCGCGGACGGCGTAGATCCAGGGGAATAACCAAAAACGCAGAGGTGGTGCGATGGGAATGTCCGAGCTGCCCCCCCAACCCCCCCAGCCCCGTGAGAGACGGTCGGTGCCGCGCACGATCACACCGCTTTCCGTGGCGGCCGTGGATGCCGTGGGCATGCTGCGATTCCCACTTCGCCAGGAGGTGCTCTCGGAGACCGTTCGCACGGCGCTGCAGGAAGACGGTGCCTTCAACGACGTCACGACCATCGCAACGGTCGTGTCGGATCGGCGGTCGCGGGCGACGCTCGTGGCGCGCGAGGCGGGCGTGGTGTGCGGGGTGCCGCTGGCGCTCGAATCCTTCCGGCTGCTCGACCCCAAGGCTGCCATTCGCGTCGATCACGAGGATGGGACGCGCGTTCGGGCCGGCGATCCGGTGCTGTTCGTCACGGGCCACGCGCGCGGACTGCTTTCGGCCGAGCGCGTCGCGCTGAATTACATGCAGCGACTGTCCGGCATCGCGACGCTGACGTCGCGCTACGTGGAGGCCGTGCGCGGGACCAAGGCCAAGATCCTCGACACGCGCAAAACGACACCGGGCTTGCGCCTCCTCGAGAAGTACGCCGTGCGCGCCGGCGGCGGGACCAACCATCGCATGGATCTCTCGACCGGCGTCCTGATCAAGGACAACCATCTCGCGGCGCTCGACGGCGACATCGGCAAGGCGGTCTCGCGCTCGCGGGCCCTCGCGCCCAAGGGCGTGCCGATCGAGGTCGAGTGCGACAACATCGAGCAGGTCGATCGCGCGGCCGCCGCTGGGGCCGACGTGATCCTGCTCGACAACATGTCACTGGAGGCGATGGCGGAGTGCGTCCGGCTGGTGCACGGCCGGGCGATTCTCGAGGCATCGGGCGGGGTGTCGCTGGGGTCGGTGCGGCGGATCGCCGAGACGGGCGTGGACTGGATCTCGGTGGGGGCGCTCACCCACTCGGCGCCGTCGATGGATCTGGGGCTGGACTTCGAGTAAAGCGGGCCGGTCACCTGGAGCTATCGGGCCACACGGAGCTCTCGACTGACGTGGGAGAGCCAACCTGACCGCGTGATGCGGCTAACCGCTGATTCTCCGCAGTTCCTCGCGGAACAGGTCGACCGTCACGCCGTGCGCCTTGAAGGTCTGCGTAACGTCCGCCGACGTTACCAGCACGCCCAGCAGCAGTTGGCCCGTGCCGGCCACCGGACCGACGCTCGGGCGTTGCTCGGACTCGACCGGGAGAAACGTGTCGAGCAGCGTCGAGTCCAGCGAGAGCACCGCATCTGGCGCTACGTCGCCGGCGACCGTCGGGGCGAGCGGTTCGAGGGCGGCGCGTAATGCCAGGCGATCGATCGCGAGCCGATCGAGCACGGCGTTCGCCGCGCCCTCGCCATGCTCGAGGATCGCGATCGCGACATGCGCGCCCGTCACGCTCCCAGCTCCGCGCTCGGCGGCGATGTCGTACGCGCGCGCCACAACTCGCCGCGCGCGTTCGGCGAGCGCCACACTCGCCAACGCTGCCAGTCGCTTCGGCCGCCGCCGTGTCAGCTGGGATGCACGCGTTTCGCCGCCCTCCTGCATCTCGGTTCCGAGTATTCGAAACACCTCAGCGCGCACCGCATCGAGCGTCGCGCCGGCGTCGACGAGGACCTGAGCCGCAATGCCCTTTTCCTCTTCGATCAGGCCGAGGAGCAAGTGCTCGGTGCCCACGTACGAGTGGTTCAGCTCACGTGCCTCCTTCATCGCGAGCTCGAGGACTTTCTTGGCGCGTGAGGTATACGGCAGGTCGGGGCCCGTGTGCGCGCTCGGGCTCCCTGTCTTCACGACCGATTCGATCGTGTCGTGCAACTGGTCCTGGTCGACGCCGAGGTTCTGCAGCGCCGTGCTGGCGACTCCTTCACCCTCGCGAATGAGCCCGAGAAGGATGTGCTCCGTCCCCACGTACTCGTGATGAAGTCTGGCGGCTTCCTCGCGTGCGTACGCGAGCACCTTTCGCACCCGCTCTGTGAAGTTGTAGCCCTGCATGGTCAAAGGTCCGCGCAGCTCTTGTTGATCTGCCTGCAATCGGCGCAAATCAGCTTGCACTTGCGCCACTCCAGTCGCCTCGACCCGCAGTAGTCGCACGACTCGGCTGCGCTGTCGGAGTCGTCACGCTCGGCCGCGAGCTCGCGCTGGATCACTACGCCTGGTTGCACGAAGGGTTTCGTGTGGCACGGCTGCATGCGTCAATCAACGGCGCCCTGGCGGGGGACGGCAAGTCCCCGGATCTGCTGGCAGGCGTGTCACGGACATTGCAATGAAGCGGGCGCGTGCGGAGCTTTCGTATCCGCGAATATCACCAGTCAAACACCATGAACCAGCATCGTCACGCAAACGGCGGCCAGCATCACGACGGCAATCACTTCGACCTCCTCGCCGCGGCCCGCCGCATTCTCGAGGCCCAAGGCTTCGAGCCCGACTTCGAGGCGCCGGCCAAGCAGCAGCTTGCGTCGCTCACCAAGCCGGCCGCCCTGGAGCAGGGCGTTCGCGATCTGCGCGACCGCCCGTGGTCGTCGATCGACAACACCGAATCGCGCGACCTCGATCAGGTGGAAGTCGCCGAGCGTACGAGCGATGACTGCATCCGCCTGGTGGTCGGCATCGCCGACGTCGACGCCCTCGTGCCCAAGGGCTCGCCGATCGACGAGCACGCGTACGCCAACTGCACCTCGGTCTACACCGGCATCGAGGTCTTCCCGATGCTGCCCGAGAAGCTCTCCACAGGGCTCACCTCGCTCAACGAAAACGAAGACCGCATGGCCATCGCCATCGAGACGGTGGTGAACGGGCAGGGCGATGTGGTGTCGTTCGATGTCTACCGCGCCATGGTGCGCAACGGCGCCAAGCTCGCCTACGGCGACGTGGGCGAGTGGCTCGGCGGCGGAAGCCCGCCGGAAAAGGTGAACGGCAACAAGGCGCTCACGGAGCAGCTCGAGCTCCAGCACGAAGCGTCGCAGCGGCTCAAGGCGGAGCGGCTGCGCAACGGCGCGCTCGAGCTCGAGACCATCGAGGCTACGCCCGTCGCCAAGGATGGCCGCATCGTAGACCTCGCGCTTGTACACAAGAATGAGGCGCGCGACCTGATCGAGGATTTCATGATCGCGAGCAATCTGGCGATCGCCAAGTGGCTCGAGGCGCACGGCCGCTCCGGCATCCGGCGCGTGGTGCGCGAGCCGGAGCGGTGGGGCCGCATCGTCGAGCTCGCGGGTCGCTACGGTACGACGCTCCCCGCCGGGCCGGACTCGCTCGCCCTCGCCAACTTCCTGGCGGAACGCCGCAAGGCCGACGCCGAGCGCTTTCCAGATCTCTCATTGTCGATCGTCAAGCTGATGGGCCCGGGGATTTACGCGCTGGATCTGCCGGGCAAGGATCCTGGCGGCCACTTCGGCCTGGCGGTGCACGACTACTCGCATGCGACGGCACCCAACCGGCGCTATGCCGACCTCGTCACTCAGCGCCTGGTGAAAGCGACGCTCGCCAACACCTCCGCGCCGTACTCCAACGAGGAGCTCGCGGAGATCGCCGCGCGCTGCACCGAGCGCGAAGACGCCGAGAACAAAGTCGAGCGCACGGTTCGCAAGACCGCCGCGGCGCTGCTGCTGCACGACCGCATCGGTCAGACCTTCGACGCGATCGTCACCGGCGCCACGCAGCACGGCACGTTCGTCCGCATCCTCCACCCGCCGGCCGAAGGCATGGTCGTGCGGAGCGCGGAGGGCTTCGACGTCGGCGACCGTGTGCGGGTAAAACTCGTGTCGACGGATCCGTACAAGGGGTACATCGATTTCGAGGGGCAAGGGGAGCGGTAGAAGCTGGCTTGTCGTGCAACGAGCCCGCATTGAACTACTCGACGCAGCGGCGCAGAGGCGCAAAGGGCTCCGCGTGCATCCGGCTCTCCGTGCGCCGTGGATCGTTCGGGTGGTTGGGAACGCGGATCGACGCGGAGGGAGCGGATCTGACGGATCGCTCCACGTGGTGCGACAGCCGCTCTCGCCACGAGCCCGGACGAACCTTTCTTTGTGACAGCCGCTCGGGACGCTACCGATGGCTTCCCGAGCGGCTGTGTTCCAGAAAAATCCCGGCGCGTTGGGCGGGGAGCTGTCGCGCCGCTCGGCGCGCTCCGCTAGATCCGCATCATCCGCGTAAGTCCGCGTTCCCAACCACCCGAACTCTCCATGCGACCCGGCGGTCTGGATGCACACCGAGCTCTCTGCGTCTTTGCGTCTCTGCGTTGAGTAGTTCACTCCGGGCTCGTTACCCCGACACAGCTCCACTCCGCCGCGGAGGCGCTCAACAACCTGGCGACGGGGCGACACGCGCGACAGGTTAGGCCCATGCGCTCACTCATCTCACCACTCATCGCACTCGCCGCGCTCGCGTTCGTTCCCGCCGCGCCCGAACCCACGCCGCTCCGCGGCTTCACCGCGCAATCATCGCAGGTCGAGCGCGAGTGGGAATCAAAATTTCGGGCCATTCCCGATCCCAAGCGGCTGCGCGACATGATGCAGCGGCTCTCGGCGCGCCCGCACCACGTCGGCTCGCCGTACGACAAGCAGAACGCCGAGTGGATTCGCGATCAATACGCGAGCTTTGGCTGGGACGCCAGGATCGAGACGTTCCAGGTGCTGTTTCCCACGCCCAAGGCGCGACTCGTCGAGCTCGTGGCGCCCACCACGTACAAGGCGCAACTGCAGGAGCCGACCGTGCCCGGCGATCCGACATCGGCGCAGCACGACGAGCAGCTGCCCACGTACAACGCGTACTCGGCGGACGGCGACGTCACCGGGCCATTAGTGTTCGTGAATTATGGCATTCCGTCCGATTACGACGAGCTCGAGCGACACGGCATCTCGGTGAAAGGCGCGATCGTCATCGCCAAGTACGGCGGATCGTGGCGCGGCATCAAACCCAAGGTCGCCGCCGAACATGGCGCGATCGGGTGCCTCATCTACTCCGATCCAGCCGACGACGGGTATGGGTCAGGCGCCGTGTTCCCCAAAGGGCCCATGCGTCCGCCGCAAGGCGTGCAGCGCGGCAGTGTGGAGGACATGCCGACGTACCCCGGCGATCCGCTCACACCCGGAATTGGTGCGACCTCGGACGCGAAGCGGCTCGCCGTCGCCAACGCGCCGACGCTCACCAAGATCCCCGTGCTCCCGATCTCGTATGGTGACGCGCAGCCTCTACTCGCCGCGCTCACCGGCTCGGTCGTGCCGCCGCAGTGGCGCGGCGGATTGCCAATCACGTACCACTTCGGCCCTGGCGCGGCGCGCGTCCATCTGATGGTGAAGTCGGACTGGAGCCTCAAGCCACTGTACGATGTGATCGCGCGGCTGCCCGGTACCACCGAAGCCGATGAATGGATCATTCGCGGCAATCACCACGACGCGTGGGTCAACGGCGCCGAAGATCCGATCTCGGGCCAGGTCGCCGAGATCGAGGAGGCACGCGCGCTCGGCGAGCTGTACAAGCAAGGCTGGCGGCCCAAGCGAACGATCATCTACGCCTCGTGGGACGGCGAAGAGCCGGGGCTGCTGGGCTCGACCGAATGGGCCGAGACGCACGCCGATTCGCTCGCCGCGCACGCCGTCGCGTACCTCAACAGCGATACGAACGGCCGGGGCTACCTCGGCGTCGAGGGCTCGCACTCGCTCGAGGATTTCGTCAATGGCGTCGGAAGGGACATCACCGATCCGGAGACGAACGTCAGCTCGTGGAAGCGTCTCCAGGCGCTCGAGATTCTCAATGGAAACGCGGACGCGCGATCGGGCGACCTTCACATCGGCGCGCTTGGCTCCGGATCCGACTACACGCCATTTCTGCAGCACTTGGGCATCGCGTCGCTCAACCTCGGCTACGGCGGCGAGGACGATGGCGGCATCTACCACTCGATCTACGATGACTTCTACTGGTACACGCACTTCAGCGATACGTCGTTCGTCTACGGCCGCGCGCTCGCGCAGGCGATGGGCACGACGGTGATGCGCCTGGCGGACGCCGAGGTGCTGCCGTTCGTGTTCACGAATCTCGCGGCCACGACGCACCGGTACATCGACGATCTGCAACAACTGCGCGATCGTCGCGCCAAGGAGATCACCGAGCGCCGACAGCGCCTGTTGGACAGCGTGTTCGCGCTGGCGAGCGATCCGCGCGATCCGGTCAAGGCGCCACACACCGACACACCGCCGCCACGATTCGACTTCGCGCCGCTGCTCGATGCGCAGGATTCCCTCTCGGCGGCGGCGACGCGATTCGAGAAGGCGTACGTATCGTGGCGCGACCACGGCGGTGTGATGCAGTCCGGTTCGCCCGGGGGCAGCGATGCGCGTTCGTCGTTGAGCGAAGTCAATCATCTGCTGATGCGCGCCGAGCGAGTGCTCATGCTCACCGCCGGGCTCAAGAATCGGCCGTGGTACAAGCATTCGCTCTATGCCCCCGGGTTCTACACGGGCTATGGCGTGAAGACCATGCCTGGTATTCGGGAGGCGATCGAGCAGGGCGAGTGGGGCAGCGTGAATGGCGAGATTGCGCGCGTTGCGGCAGCGCTCACCAGGGAGACCGCGCTGCTGAGGGAGGCGGCGGGGCTGTTGGAGGGTACGAAGCCTCGCTGACCTCTGCCTGGCTCAGCGCAGGAGCGAGTCGCTTGCCGAAAGCGATCGGAGCAGCGACTCGTACACGCTCACGCGACCGCCGTTCTCCTCGAACAGCACGGGCACGCGCCCGTTGGCTGCGCGGAGGACGGCGGCGTTGTTCGCCGGGTCGTCCATCGCGATCCAGATGGGATCCGTCGCGAGCGTGGCCGAGTTCGCGACGAGATTGTTGTGCGGTGTGAGCTTGGGGTCATACCGCACGAACACGACCATGCCCTTGAACGGCGCCGTCGCGATCGTGGAGTAGAACGCCGTGTCGTATCTCGCGTAGAAGATGTGCTTCTGCCGCCAGGTCACGAGCGCGGCGACGGTGAGCGCTGCCAGTGCGGCTGGTGCGCCCCACGCCAGTGTCGATGTGAGGGCGCGGGAGGACACACGCCGCGCGATCCACCGCCAACAACTTGCGACGCCATTCGCGGCAAGGAACGCAAGGACCGGCATCGCCTCGAAGTAGTATAGCGTCCAGCCCGCGTAGTACCCGTACGATAGGTAGGCCGCGAACAACACGACGGCGCACGCGATCGCGAACCACAGCTCGGCCGAGGCGGTCACGAGGCCGATCAGCATGAAGGGGACGAGCGCGATGCGCCATCCGCCCCATTCGCTCGACGCGACGAATCGAAGCCGCTCGGCTGCGGCGTGCGGCACTTTCGCGAGCGAGTACCCGATGTGATAGCGCTGGTACTCGGCGTAGATCTCGGCGGTCACGGGCGAGAGCGGCACGGCGGGCGGCGTCGAGTCGAATCCGAAGCCGGGCTTGTCGAACGGCAGGTAGTCGCGCGTATAGAGCGAGACGGGCGACAGCGCCCATTTGCCTGTCGTTCGCACGTTCCAGACTGGAAGGATCGAAACGACCACTGTCCCCGCGATGCCGGCCGCGAGGACGTGTCGCCAGAGTCGTTGGCGAGCGGCCCGAGCGAGGACGAACGCGCCGACCGGCACGGCGAATGCCAGGGCCGTGAGTGGCCGCGTGATCGCCATCCACCCGATCGCGACTCCGGTCCAGGCAAGCCAGCGCGCTTGATTCGTCGAACGCCAGCGCCGAAGCAGCCACCACGCGGCCAGCCACGCGACTGCCGAGGTGCTCTCGGAGAAATACCCCGGAAGAACCTGGGGGACGATGGGATCGCTGAGCCACAGCATCCAGCAGACGAGCGCGATCCAGGGGCCGGCCACGGACTCGGCGAGCAGAAAGATCAGCGCGGCACAGAGTCCCGCGAGAATCAGCGGCACCAGGAACGGCGCGCCCACGAGGGCGCCGGGCGTCAGCAGCAATGCGTGGCCCGGCGGATATTTCGAGGCCACGCGCGGCGTGTTCAGGACGTGCGGCTGCTGGAACGATGACGGGACGGGCGGCGGAGGTGCCGTCCAATGTCCCTGCGCGAAAATCCTCGACTGCAGGATGTACGAATACTCGTCCTGAACCACCGGGAGAGGCTGGAGTGCTCCCCACGTCCACCACGCGGCCGCGGCGGTGATGATGGCGACGATGATTGCGAGTTCGGCTCGGCGAGGCACCACGCCACACTCCCTGGAGTCCATGCGCCACGTCGCGGCGCGACGGTTCTGGTGCTGCGACCCAAGAGACGACTTAGGCGGGCAATCCGAAACGCCGTCCCTCACGCGTTGCCAGTGTCGTTCGAGCCCAAGAGCTATGTCGCGAGCACGCCTTTGACGTACTCCCGGACCGAGCGCCGCGGGGCGCATGAGTCTGGAAGTCGCCTCTCATTGCCATTCCGCGCCGCGCGTCGCCGCCCTCGTTCCAGCGCGGCACAGCGCAGCCGCCATAGCCGAACGAGATATGACGCAGGTGACGCCCGTCAATCGAGGGCTCGAGGCGTCGTTCGAGCGGCCAGGAGCCGGGATCCGGTCTGTCCTCGAAGACCAGGGAGAGATGTTCTCGGCGAGGCATGGTACCTCAGGTCGAAGACTCACGCACCGACCGCCGCGGGGCCGCGACGGTCCAGGTGTCGCGACCCAAAGGCCGAGTCAATGGCTAAATGGAAACATTGTTCTACGTATCGACATTAGATTCTTGGTATCTATCTCCGTGCGAAGGTCTCCCGCCTGCCGCCGCTGGAAGCCGGAGATCGAGCACCCAGAGCGGAATATCGATGAACCACGTCACGCCAATCGCACTTGTCGGCATGCTCGCCATCATGACATCCGTTGCGGAGGCTCAAGACCGACATGTCGCGATCGAGGCTGCAATCGGCCTCGTGCCCCCGGTGGGCATCTTTGCTGATCGTTACGAGGCTGGCGTGCACGCGGCAGTCGGCTTGGAGCGGCGGAACCCAGGCTCACATGTGGGTTGGCGCGTGGAGGGAACCTGGGATGATTTCAGCCCAAAGTATGGTGGCAGGGACAATCACGCGCGCGCCGGTAGCTTGACGGCGAACGGCACTCTGACACTCACGCCGCCCCGTTTCACCGCTGTCGGCCTCTACGCGATCGGCGGCGTCGGCTACTACAACACGCGCGAATCGGCGCTCTTTCACGGAACGCAATCGGATATCGGCTTTAACGGCGGCGGCGGCCTGCGTTTTCGGATCGGCGCAGTGCGGCTCTATGTCGAGGGCCGCCTGCACGACATTCCAGTTGCTCAGATGTACTTCGTGCCGCTCACGCTCGGGGTCGCGTTCTGATGCTGGCGGTGCCCGTCACACCTCCGGCTCCCGCCACTCCACCCCGTCCTCCTCGATCAGCTCGTCCGCCTCGCGCGGCCCCCAACTCCCCGCCGCGTACGTCGGCATCCGCTTGGGCGGATGCGATTCCCAGTACAGAATGAGCGGATCGATCACCCGCCACGCCGCTTCCACTTCGTCGCTGCGCGTGAACAGCGTCGCCTCGCCGATCATCACGTCGAGCAGCAGTGTCTCGTAGGCCGGCGCCGTCGCCTCGCCGAACGCTTCCGCGTAGTCGAACTGCATCTGCACCGGCGCAATCTCGATGGCGGACGTCAGCGCCACCGCCGCGCCAGGGACCTTCACCTGGAAGCTCAGCGACACGCCTTCGTTCGGCTGTACGCGCATCACCAGTGTGTTGGGCCGCATCGCCGCTCGGGTCTCGTGACCGAACATCAGATGCGGCGGCGACCGGAATTGCACCGCGATCTCCGACACCCGCTTCGCCATCCGCTTCCCCGAGCGCAGATAGAACGGCACGCCGTTCCAGCGCCAGTTGTCCACGAACAATCGAAGTGCCGCGAACGTCGGCCGGATCGAATCGGGCGCGACGTCCGGCTCCTGCGTGTAGCCGGACACCGTCTTCCCGTTCACCGCGCCCGCCGTGTACTGCGCGCGCACCGCGTTCTGCGGGATAGTCTCGGGCGTGAGCCAGCGCACCGACTGCAGCACCTTCACCTTCTCGTCGCGCACCGCGTTGGCCATCATCTGCGCCGGCGGCTCCATCGCGACGAGCGTCAGGAGCTGCAGAAGATGGTTCTGGAACATGTCGCGGACGACGCCCGCCTCCTCGTAGTACTTCCCGCGCCCTTCCATTCCCACCGCTTCCGCCGCGGTGATCTGCACGTGCTGGATCCACTGCCGGTTCCAGATCGGCTCGAAGATCGAGTTCGCGAAGCGCAGCACGAGGACGTTCTGGACGGTCTCCTTGCCCAGATAGTGATCGATACGATACGTCTGGTGCTCGGCGAACATGCCGAGGAGCATGCTGTTCAGCTTTTGCGCCGTCTCCACGCTGCGGCCGAACGGTTTCTCGACGACGATCCGCGTCCACGGTCGCTCGTCTTGCGTCTTCGTGCGCGGCGCGAGTCCGCTCTTCGACAGGTTGCACACGATCGGCTCGAACACGCTCGGCGGCACGGCGAGGTAGAAGAGCCGGTTGCGCTGCTCCGGCGGGCACTTGGCCTCGAGGTGCTCCAACTCCTTGCCGATTGCCGCGTAGTCCTCGGGGCTGGTCAGATCGGCCGACACGAAATGCAACCGCGGGCAGAGGTCCTGCCACAGCGCTTCGTCGAAGTGCTCGACCTCGTCCGATTCCTTGAGCGCCTTGACCATCGCCGCGCGAAACGTGTCGTCCGTCTGCGCGCCGTCGCGCGCGACGCCAAGCACGGTGAAGCGCTCGTCGAC
>DATISA010000033.1:0-1706 GCA_035469245.1 Gemmatimonadaceae bacterium | reverse complement strand
ACAAGGCGCTGCACGGCCTCACGCGTTCGCTCATCCAGAACATGATGGATGGCGTGACGAAGGGCTATCAGAAGCAGCTCGAGATCACGGGCGTCGGGTACAAGGCCGAGGTCCGGCCATACGGCCTGCAGCTCGCGCTGGGCTTCTCGCACTCCATCGAGTATCGCGCGCCGGCGGGCATCAAGCTCTCGGCGCCGCAGCCCACGCAAATCCTGATCGACGGGCCGGACAAGGCCATGGTCGGTCAGGTCGCGGCGGAGCTCCGCAGTCTTCGTCCACCCGAGCCCTACAAGGGCAAGGGCATTCGCTACGCCGGCGAGGTCATTCGGCGCAAGGCCGGCAAGGCGGGAGGCAAGTAAGCCATGGGCATGATTCCAAAGACGCGTGACGAGCAGCGATATCGCCGGCATCTCCGCGTTCGCAAGAAGGTGACGGGTACGCCGGAACGTCCGCGGCTCGTCGTGTTCCGTTCGCTCAAGCACATCACGGCGCAGCTCGTCGACGACGTCGCGCGGCGCACGATCCTCACGGTCTCGAGCACCGATCTGGAGACCGGCAAAAAGACGGCGAAGTCACTCGAGGTAGGCAAGCGCATCGCCTCGCGCGCGAAGGACGCGGGCATCACGAAAGTCGTGTTCGACCGCGCCGGGTACAAATATCATGGCCGCGTGAAGGCGGTGGCCGACGGAGCCCGCGAAGGCGGGTTGGAGTTCTAATCATGGAAGACACTCAGAATACAGGCGCGCCCACTCCCTCCGGCGGAGCGCCGGCGGAACGCCAGCCGACCGCGCGAAGCGGCGGCGGTGGTCGTGGTCCGGGCGGCGGTGGCGGACGCGGCGGGCGTGGTGGTGGTGGACGTGGCGGCGGCGGCCGTGGTGGTGGTGGTCGCGGCGGCCCGGGTGGCGGCGGGGGCGGTCGCGGTCGCGGCGGTCCGGGCGGTGGTGGCGGTGGCGGTGGTGATCGAGGCGGCGATCGTGGTGGTCGCGGCGGTCGAGAAGGCGGTCGTGGCGGCGAGGATCGCGGGCGCGGTGAAGGCGGCGAGCTCGTCGAGAACGTGATCGCCATCAACCGTGTCGCCAAGGTCGTGAAAGGCGGCCGGCGGTTCTCATTCAACGCGCTGGTCGCGGTCGGTGATGGTCAGGGCAAGGTGGGCTTCGCGTCCGGCAAGGCGAACGAGGTGTCCGAGGCCGTTCGCAAGGCCGTGGATGCCGCGCGTCGAAACATGGTGAACATTCCGCTCACCGGCGGAACGATTCCGCACGAGATCGTCGGCTCGCATGGCGCCGGCCGCGTGCTGATGAAACCGGCAGCGCCCGGCGCCGGCGTGATCGCCGGCGGCGCGGTGCGCGCTATTATGGAATGTGCCGGCATCTCGGACATTCTCACCAAGAGCCTCGGGTCGACCAACCCGCACAACATGGTACGCGCCGCGATGGACGGACTGATGCACCTGACGACGGTCGAGCAGATCGCGCGCGAGCGTGGCATCGAGGCGTCGAGCCTGCCGTATCGGTCGCGCGCCAAGTCACGCGAGGCGTCGCATCAGCCGGTCGCGCATGCCGTGCCGGTTGCGGCGGCCGCGGGCGCTGGGCAAGGGGAGACGGTCTAATGGCACGCACGTTCGTTTGGCATCCGACTCGCGGTCCTGCCAAGACTCCCAAGCAGAACCTCCCGGAGTCTGGTAGTGTACGCATCAAGCAGGTTCG
>DATISA010000032.1:0-27534 GCA_035469245.1 Gemmatimonadaceae bacterium | reverse complement strand
ACGACGTGGAGCTCGGAGAGTCCCGCGTGGGCGATCTCGCGGTCGACGAGCGCTCGCGGGATCACGCCAACGATACGGCCACCGGCCGCGAGCGTCGCGTCGGCGAGCACGCCCATGATGCCGACGCTTGCGCCACCGTACACGAGTTGAATTCCCCGCGCCGCGGCGCACGCGGCGAGCGCTTTCGCCGCCGCGGCATACGAGGGCGACGCTCCGCCGGCTGAACCACAAAACACGCAGATCGATTGCATCATCGGCAGAAGGCTATCGGCCCTGGCGGCGAGCGACCAGGCCCCGACTCCGCCAACTTTCGGTGGGGTATGAGCGTAGACTTCTCGTACACTCGATCACCCTCGCCACTGATTCGATGGCCAAGCTCGCCGCGCGACAGCCGCTTTCGCCTACCGTCCCGACGTCGC
This sequence comes from Gemmatimonadaceae bacterium, assembly GCA_035469245.1. Taxonomy (GTDB): domain Bacteria; phylum Gemmatimonadota; class Gemmatimonadetes; order Gemmatimonadales; family Gemmatimonadaceae; genus JAQBQB01. The sequence continues at coordinate 27,115 of DATISA010000032.1, read as the reverse complement.
GCCCGGCGGCGCAGCGCTTTCTCCCGGTGCTGCTGGTGTTGTTCGTCGGGAGCGGGTGCGCGGCCCTGATCTACGAGATCGTCTGGTTCCAGCTCATCGAATTGGTGATCGGCTCGTCGGCCGTGTCGCTCGGCGTGCTGCTCGGCACGTTCATGGGCGGGATGTGTCTTGGCAGCGTGCTGTTGCCGCGCTTCGTCACACCCGAGCGGCACCCATTGCGGGTGTATGCGCTGCTCGAGGCGGGGATCGGAATACTCGGACTGATCGTGCTCGGCGCCGTTCCGCTCATGGGCGGGCTCTACACCGCGACCGCGATGGGCGGACTCGCGGGAATCCTCTGGCGCGGCGTGCTGTGCGCTATCTGCCTGCTTCCGCCCACGCTGCTGATGGGCGCGACGCTCCCCGCGGTCGCACGTTGGGTCGAGACGACGCCGGTCGGCGTGTCGTGGATCGGATTCCTGTACGGCAGCAACATCGCTGGCTCGGTGTTCGGCTCCTTGCTCGCAGGATTCTATCTGCTGCGCGTGCACGACATGGTGACTGCGACGCTCGTCGCGGCGGCGATCAACTTTGGCGTCGCCGCCGTGGGACTCGCTCTCTCCAGGCGTGCCGCGCACCTGCCAATGGTGGAGCGCGGCGCCGGCGCCGAGGCGCCGACGATCGGGGGCTCCCGCGCCGTGTACGTCGCGATCGGATTGTCGGGCTTGTCCGCGCTCGGCGCCGAGGTCGTGTGGACGCGGCTGCTGTCGTTGATGCTCGGTGCGTCGGTCTACACGTTCTCGATCATTCTCGCCGTTTTCCTCATTGGGCTGGGCATCGGAAGCGGCGCGGGATCGGCAATGTCTCGCGGACGGTCGCCGCGAGCCGCGCTCGCCTGGAGCCAGCTGCTGCTCACGGCGGGCATCGCGTGGTCGGCGTACATGATGGCGCGCGCGCTTCCCTACTGGCCGATCAATCCGATGTTGTCGCCGAGCCCGTGGATCACCTTTCAGCTCGACCTGCTCCGATCACTCGTCGCGGTATTGCCAGCGGCGTTTCTCTGGGGCGCGAGCTTCCCGCTCGCAATCGCGGCCGTGGTGCGCCCGGGTCAGGACGCGGGCCGGCTGGTGGGGCGCGTGTACGCGGCAAACACCATCGGCGCCATTCTCGGCTCAGTGCTGTTCAGCGTTGTCGTGATACCGCAGCTCGGCACGCTGCACGCCGAGCAATTGCTGATCGCGACCGCCGCCGCAGCGGCAGTAATCGTGTTCGCTTCGTTGCTGCGCACGCGCGCCGCGCAGACGGACGCGACGCACGGGGCACGAGCGAGCGAGGGGATCGGACTCGTGCAAGGCATTGTGGCCGCGTGCGGCCTGCTGATCGCGGTGGTCGTTGCCATGCGCGTGCCGAACGTGCCGGACGGACTGATCGCGTATGGTCGGTTTCTCCCCACGTACACGACGGAGCCGAAGTACCTCTACGTGGGCGAGGGAATGAACTCGTCGATCGCCGTCTCGGAAGAGGCGGGCGGCGTGCGCAACTTTCACGTGGCCGGTAAAGTGGAAGCCTCGACGCTGCCGCAGGACATGCGGCTCCAGCGAATGCTCGGCCACATGTCCGCGCTGCTCGTCAGGAATCCGCAGTCCGTGCTGGTCGTCGGGTTTGGCGCAGGCGTGACAGCGGGATCATTCGTCATGCATCCCGGCATCAAGCGCATTGTCATCTGCGAGATCGAGCCGCTGATTCCGCAGGTCGTCTCGACGTACTTCGCGCGAGAGAATCACGACGTGACCCGCGACCCGCGGGTCGAGATCGTGTACGACGACGCACGGCACTACATCCTGACGACCAAGGAAAAGTTCGACGTCATCACCTCCGATCCGATCCATCCCTGGGTGAAGGGAGCGGCGACGCTGTACACCAAGGAGTACTTCGAGTTGGTGAAGCAGCACCTCAATCCGGGCGGCGTCGTCACGCAGTGGGTTCCGCTCTACGAGAGCCTGCCGGACGTGGTGAAGAGCGAGGTCGCGACGTTCTTCGACGTCTTCCCCGACGGCACGGTGTGGAGCAACGACATTCAAGGCAAAGGCTATGACGTCGTGCTCTCCGGCCACGCGGCGCCGCAGACGATCGACCTCGACGCGGTGCAGCGCGAGCTGACGCAGGCGGAGTACGCGGGAGCGGCACAATCGCTCGGCGAGGTTGGATTCGGGTCGGCAATGGCGTTGTTCGCGACGTACGCGGGCCAGGCGCGCGATCTCGCACCCTGGCTCGTGAATGCTCAGATCAACCGCGACTCGAACCTGCGGCTGCAGTACCTGGCGGGAATGGGCCTCAACACGTACGAGAACGCGAGCATCTACGACGACATGCTTCGGTACCGCCGATTCCCGGACAACCTGTTCGTTGGCAGCGACGCGGCGAAGGAGTATCTGCGCGAGGCGATCGCGACCCGCGCGGGACCGTGACCACAGCCGACCCGCGAGTAAACGGACTCGTCGCGATCACGCACGTTCCGTCGCCAAAGCTGCAACAGGGCGAGCGGACGTACGTCGGGCATGACCCGATCGACTTCGCCCTGGCGCTGCGACAGCACAGCGCGTACGAGGATGCGCTGCGGGCGTGCGGGGCGACGGTCGTGCAGTTGAACGCCAATCGCGACCTGGCGGACTGCGTCTTCGTCGAGGACACGGCGATCGTCCTCGACGAGGTCGCGGTGATGTTGTCGATGGGCGCGGAGTCCCGACGCGCCGAGCCACCGGCGATCGAGGCGGCGCTGCGTGAGTACCGCGAGATCGAGCGCGTGGAGCTACCCGCAACGATCGACGGCGGCGACGTTGTACGATGCGGGCGCGCATTGTACGTCGGTGAATCACCGCGGACGAACAGGGCGGGAATCGAGGCGCTGCGCGAAATCGTGAAGGCGTACGGCTACACCGTGACGGGAGTACCGGTCCGCAATTGCCTGCACCTGAAATCGGCCTGCAGCGCGCTGCCGGACGGCTCCTTTTTGGTGAACCGCGATTGGATCGACGTGTCGTCGCTGCCATCCGATCGACTCGCCCAGGTCCCGCCGAAGGAGCCGTGGGCGGGCGACGTACTCGTGATCGGCGAGCGAATCATCGTCTCGAGCGAATTTCAGGGGACGATGGACACGCTGCGAGCGCGCGGATGGAAGGTCATGCCGGTTCCGATCTCGGAGTTCGCGAAAGCGGAGGGCGGCGTGACGTGCATGAGCCTCGTGTTCACCGACATGCGAACGGCGCCGGCCACGCGCAGAGAGGCGTAGCCGGCGCCGTTCGGAATCGTAATCCGCGAATCAGCGAGCCTTGAACGACCGGTCGGCCAGCACCTCGACCGGCTTGGTGTAGGTCTGTCCGTTCACGACGAGCTTCACCGTGTACATGCCCGCTTCGACGGCATTCGCTCCACCGCCGCCGAAGCCGCCACCGCGCCCGCCACCGGCCGCGGAGCAGCCATTGTCCGGTGCGCCTCCCTGACCACCGAACCCGCCGCCTCCGCCACCGCCCGCACCCCCGCCACCGCCCGCACCCCCGCCCCCACCCCCACCACCGCCCCTACCCTCACCGGCAAGCATCGGCGCAACCAACGTCCACTGAACGCGGTTCAACCCGGCGTTCTTCGGACCGTCCGAAGTGCACAACGTGCGACCGAGCGCATCCACGATCGAGAGCTTCACGTCGTTGGCCGCTGATTTCAGGTAGTAGCTGATCGCGGTGCCGCGCGGCGCGTTCTCTCCGACGAAGTTCTTCTGGCCGCCGATGTGCGGATTGTTCGTGAGATCGGTGATGTAGGCGACAGCCGGCCGGGGATTGAGCAGCGCGACGTCCTGCGACTGGACCGTCGGCGTAAGCTGCTCGAGCGGCGTGATGTCGTCGGCGATCCAGATGCTCCGACCGTGGGTAGCGACGATCAGATCGCCGTCGCGCGGATGGATGAAGATGTCATCCGTGCGCACGGTCGGGTAATCGTTCATGAACTTCTCCCAATGCTGCCCGGCGTTCGTCGACACATACAGGCCGAACTCCGTGCCCACGAAGAGCAGATCCTTGTTGCGTGGATCTTCGCGAATCACCTGCACGTTGCCGTAGCTGGGCAAATCGCTCGCGATGCTCTGGAACGTTTTTCCATAGTCGTGGGTGACGAAAACGTACGGATGCAGATCGTCACTTCGGTGGCCGTCGACCGAGACGTACGCCGTGCCGGGATCGAAGTGCGACGCGTCGATGCGCGAGATCCAGTAGGCGTTGTCGCCGGTGAGCGCGCCGCGCGGGAGGCCCGGCAGATTCTTTCCGACTTCCGTGAAGGTCAGAGCGCCGTCGCGACTCACCTGCAGGTTGCCGTCATCGGTGCCGGCCCAGACGACGCCCGGCATGGCGGGCGACTCGGCCACCGAAATGATGGTGCTGTACATCGAGTGGCCGTCGTTCTTCGACAGCTGCGTCTTGTTGCCGGCAACGTCCATCACGGTCACGTTGCAGCGGTCGAGCTGTTTGGTGAGATCACCGCTCGCGACCCAGGTGGTGCCGCGGTCGTATGACTTGAACACGCGGCTGCCGCCCAGATAGACGATGTCCGCATTGTGCGGCGAGAGAATGAACGGCGTGTTCCAGTTGAATCGATACGCCTCTCCGCCTTCGGCATTGACGACGTTCTTGCGACCGCCGCCACGACCTCCGCCGCCACCGCGGCCGCCACCAGGGGCGCGACCATCGACGCACGCCACATCCGTCACGCGACCGCCGCCCGCGGGGGCGCCGGCAAGCTGCACGCCCGGCCCGGCGCTCGGCCGAATGCTGATCGTCTGGCCGGTGTTGAGATCGTAGCGCTGGGTGTTTCCGTCTTGCGACTCGCAGTAGATGATGTTGGGATGGTCGGCGTTGACGGCGGTGTAGAAGCCGTCGCCGCCGCAGATGCCGAACCAGTCCATGTTGGTGATGCCGCCGCGTCCCCGCTTGGAGCTCGGACCGCCCCAACTGTTGTTGTCCTGGAGGCCGGTGTAGACGTTATAAGGACGCTCATTGTCGGCCGTGACGACGTAAGCGAGCCCGGTGGCCATCGTGGCGACGAAATCCCACGACTTCCCCTGGTCCCAGCTGATGTCCAGGCCGCCGTCGTTGCCGATCATGAGATGCTTCCCGTTCTTGGGGTCGACCCAGATCGCGTGCTGGTCGACGTGGGCCGGCGAGCCATTGCCTCCGGCGGCGTCGAGTGTGGCGAACGTCTTGCCGCCGTCGAGCGATTTCGCGACCGGAAGGCCGGCGACGTAGATCGTGTTCGGATTCTGCGGATCGACTCGCAGCTGACTGAAGTACATCGGCCGCGAGTTGCAGTTGCTCACGAAGCTGAACGAGCGCCCGCGATTGTCCGAGCGGAAGATGCCGCCGAGCTTGGGGTCGGGCGCCGGAAGCTGCGGAGCGCCACCACGGCCGCCAGCGGCTGTAGCCGGTGCAGGCGCGCCGTTGTTGCAGTAGCCGACATTGGGATCGACGCCGCGACCGCCACCTTGGCCACCAGGGGCGCCGCCCGCCGGCGTCTCGGTCGGTGCGGGTGCCGCACCGCGTCCGCGCAGCTCCACGCCGGTTTCGCCGGCTTCGACCTGCGCGTACACCACGTTGGGACTCGATGCCGAGACGCCGAGCGCGATGCGGCCGTACGTGCCTGGAGGCAAGCCGCTCGTCAACTTCGTCCACGTCTTGCCCGCGTCCTCCGTCTTCCACACGGCACTGCCCGGGCCGCCGCCGTTGAAGCAGCAGCTCGTGCGTCGTCGCTGGTAGCTCGCCGCGTACAGGACATTGCTGTTCGACGGATCGATGGCGATGTCGGCGAAGCCCGTGTTGTCGTCGATGTACTTGATCTTGTTCCACGTCTTGCCACCGTCGGTGGTCTTGTAGACGCCGCGCTCCGCATTCGGGCCGAACAGGTGGCCGGGCGACGCGACGTAGACGATCTCGGGATTGTGCGGATCGATCACGATGCGCGCGATCGTCTGCGTCTCTTTCAGGCCGATGTTGGTGAATGTCTTGCCGCCGTCGGTCGACTTGTAGATACCGTCGCCGAACGACGACGTCTGACGATTGTTCGGCTCCCCCGTGCCGACGTACACGATGTCGGGATTCGTCGGGTGAATGGCGATGTCGCCAATCGACGCGCTGCCGTAGCTCTGGAAGATCGGCTTGAAGGTGACACCGTTGTCTTCGGACTTGAACACGCCGCCGACGGCATAGCCGATGTAGATGACGTTGGGATCACTCAACGACACTTCGATGTCGTCGAGTCGTCCGCCCATGCTGGCGGGGCCGATCGAACGAAACCGGAAGTTCGATAGCGTCGGATTCGCCGATACATTGAAGTGGTCCTCGCGCTGCGCAGCACCGCGACCCTGCGCGACAAGCGGCGCGGCGATCAGCGGGAGCGCTGCAAGCGGCGCGAGATACCGAAACTCGAATCGCATAAGACTCCATCCTGTGGGGGCGCCTCAATATGAGGCAGCGATTCACGCGTCGCGAGCTAGTGGCGAGCCCTCCACAATCGTCCAACGTTGTAGACCGTTCCCGCGTAGAGCGCGCGCGGCTGCGGGCCGGAAACGCGGCCGATGAATCCGGCGTCGAGCGCGAGCCATGGCCGGATGAGGAACGTCGGCCCCCCCAGCACGGCGACGATCGGCGCCTGACCATTCGGCCCGGACGTGCCAGGATAGCCATAACATTCGCCCACCCAGCCGAGTCTGCTCACGATCGGACCGCCGAACGAGATGGTCCAGAGACTCGCATCCCTCGGCGCGCGCGACCCGTCGCCGCTGCGACGGGTGTAGCCCACGTTGACGTCCAGTGCCACGGGCCCCAATGCGTGGCTCGAGATCGCGAGCAGCGACACGTCGGTCGTGCCGGTACCAGCTCCGCTGTCGCTGTCGCCGGTCGGGATCTTCACCGTCGGCAGGAGCGCGAAGTCGCCGAGCACCATCGCGTCCTCGAGCACGCGCCACTTTACGCCAGCCGCGAGATCACCAAAGCGCGTGGTCGAACCGGCATGCAGCGTCGTTGCGAGAATGCTCAACTGCGCGCGTTCGGCCAGACCGAGCTTGAACACCGTTGGAGTGGACAACGTGGCGGGCGACCCGCCGAGCCGGTCTCGTTCCACGCCCGCCTCGATCTCGAGCCATCCCGTTTCGACCGTGCCGGCATGCGTCGCGACCGTCGGCCGCTCCGGCTGCACGGCGCGCGGATCGCGCACCTCCTGCGCCGCCGCGCGCGCGGCGAGCAGCACGAGCGCGACGGCCGCGAGCGACCTCACCGCGCGCTTGCCGGCTCGGAGCCCCACCGAACGCCCTGCGCCTCGAATGCGCCGACGTCCGCGAAGTATCGCTGCGCCATCGACGCCGACGCCGGATTGGTGTACACCTCGGCGACGGGCTCCTCGATGACTCGCGCGATCAGCGCCGCGACATCCTCGACAGGTTGCACGTACGGGCCGGCGTAGGGCGGCGTGTCCGGCGGCGAGTAGAGTGCGTGCTGGCCGAACGCGGTGCCGACCATGCCCGGCATGAGGAGCGTGATGTGAATGTCCGGGTAGGCCTTGTGGAGATCGACGCGAACATTCGCCGTGAGCGTGTTGAGCGCCGCCTTGGCCGCGTTGTACGCGGAGCGATATGTCGCCACCGGGACGCGGCCGAGGAACGACGACATGTTGATGATGTGCCCGCGACCGCCGCGCTCGATGAAATGCGGCACGGCAACCTGCATCCCGTAGAGCGCCGACTTCACGTTGACCGCCATCATGTAATCGAAGTCGTCGTCGGTCAGCTCGAGCGCCGGTCGGGTGATGCCACGACCGGCGTTGTTGATCCATACATCGAACGTGCCGAGCACGTCGATGGCGGTATCACGCAGTCGCTCGACGTCGCCACGTTTGGTGACGTCCGTTCCGACGGCGATGGCTTGCGGCGAGCCGAGGCGCATCGCCTCGTTCGCCACGCGGTCCAGCGCCTGCCTGGTGCGCGCGGCGAGGACCAGCGAGCAGCCCTGTGCGGCGAGGTGCGCGGCGATGCCGGCGCCGAGGCCCGCACTGGCGCCGGTGATCACGACGGTCTTTTGCATGTGTCTCAGCTTTACGGTGGCGTGAGCGCGCGGTACAATGCGGAGCGGCTCGTTCGGTCGCGCGCCTTTCCCGGGTTCAGGAGATCCACAGACATGAAGAAGGTTAATGCGCAGATCGCGGCCGTGCGGACCGCGGTCGTGCTTGTCGTGACGTGCGCGGCCGCCAGCGCGGCACATGCGCAAGACCGGCTGAAAACGATGCCAGGGTACGAGCAGTACGAGCACATGCTCCCGCTGATCCGACAGGCCATCCCGGGCGGCGGCAGATTTGCCGCCCCGGTCACCTGGTCGTCGGACAGCCGGTCCGTTGAATACATGAGCGGCGGCAGCAGCTACCGCTACGATCTGACGACGCACAAATCCACCGGGGTCGGTCAGGCAAACGCGGCGTCGCCGGGCGGTCAGGGGCGCGGCCGCGGCGGGTTCGTGGGTCTGCCCGAACGCGGGCGGCAATTCGTGTATGCCATCGCGCCCGCGGGCAATCACCGTGCGATCTATCGCGATCGGAACGTATGGCTCGGCGATTCGACCGGCGCGAATGCGGTGCAGCTCACGACGGATGGCAGCGACAAGGCCAGGGTGAAGTACGGAACCGCGAGCTGGGTGTACGGCGAGGAACTGTCGCAGCGCACCGCGATGTGGTGGTCGCTCGATGGAAAGAAGCTCGCGTTCTACCGGTTCGACGAGCAGAAGGTGCCGGACTTCTACCTGACGCCCGGCCTGACGCGCCTGCAGGACACACTGGATGTGGAAGCGTACCCCAAACCCGGAGTGCCGAACCCCGTCGTCGACCTGTTCGTCTACGACGTCGACTCGAAGCAAACGACGCGCATCGACGTGCGTGACGGCAAGGCCTTCGAGAACCCAGTGGTGGGCTACTACGTCTTCGGCGTGAAGTGGTCGCCGAACGGACAGGAGCTGACGTTCCTGCGAACGAACCGCCGGCAGAACGTCCTCGAGCTGGCGGCGTGCAATCCGACGAGCGGCGCGTGTCGCACGGTCGTGCACGAGGAGTGGCCGACAGGGTGGATCGACGACGATCCGGCCCCGACGATGGAATGGTTGGCCGACAAGAACCGCTTCATCTGGGAATCGGGGCGTACGGGCTTCAACAACTACTATTTGTACGACTTCAAAAACGCGAAACTGATCGCTCCGCTCACGCAGCTGTCCGCCGAGGTCGACGATATCGTCCGTGTGGACGAAAAAGCAGGGGCACTCTATTACGTCGCGCGAGACGGCGACAACCACCTGAAGCTCCAGCTGCATCGGGTGGGGCTCGACGGCAAGAACGACAAGCGCCTCACCGATCCCGCGTTCACGCACACCGTCTCGCTATCGCCGGACGGCCGCGCGATCGTCGACGTGGCGGAGACGCACGATCAACCGCCGGCGACGCGGCTGCTCGACGCGGACGGCAAGGTTCTCGCCCAACTCGCGACAACCGACCTTTCGAATTTCGAGAAGGCCGGTCTCAAGAAGGTCGAACTCTACACGTATCAAACATCGGACGGCCTGGCGACGCTCCACGGATCCATCAGCTATCCGTCGAACTTCGATCCGAGCAAGAAGTATCCGGTACTCGTGAGCGTCTACGGCGGGCCGGGCGTGCAGAACGGCGTGAGCGAGCGGTTCACGATGCCGTCCCCAGTCTCGGAGTACGGATTCATCGTCGTCGGTGTGGAGGCGCGAACCAACCCAGGCATGGGCCGCAAGGCGCTCGACGCCGTCTACCTCAAGCTCGGCCAAACCGAGATCGACGACATGGCGGACGGCGTGAAGGCGCTATGGAGCCGGCCGTACATCGACAAGAATCGCGTGGGAATCTTCGGCACGTCGTACGGCGGCTATACCTCGGTAATGGAAATTCTGCGTCACCCCGACGTCTTTGCCGCGGCGTCGGCGTCGTCGCCGCCGACCGACTGGCGGAACTACGACACGATCTACACCGAGCGGTACATGTGGATACCGCAGGAGAATCGCGAGGGCTACGACAGGGCCTCGGCGATGACGTACGCCGACAAGCTTCGCGGCCGGCTGATGCTCTACTACGGAACGCTGGACAACAACGTCCATCCGACCAACATGATGCAGCTGATTTCCGCGCTCCAGCGCGCCGGCAAAAGCTTCGACGTGCAAGTAGGGCCTGACCAGGGCCACTCGGGTCTCAACGTCGCGCGGATGATGGAGTTCTTCATCGAGAACCTGGTGGTCGACTCGCCAAAACCGTAGGCCACAGCCCAGGCTAGTCCGCCCGAATCACGATCGCGGGATCCGTCCGTGCCGCGCGCAGCGCCGGCACGGCGCTCGCGGCGAGGGCGACGACACCGAGTACGATCGGCACCACCAGGAACGTGGTCGGGTCAGACGGCGTGGTCTGAAAGAGCAGCGCGCGGAGCACCCGCGTGCCCGCGAACGCGGCGGTGAGGCCGGCAATCATGCCGATCGCCACGTATAGCGACGCCTGGCGTACGAGGAGCACCACGATGCGTGCCGGCGTCGCGCCGATCGACAGTCGGATCCCGATTTCGCGCGTGCGTTGCGTGACGGCATAGGCCACGACGCCATAGAGGCCGATTGCCGCGAGCAATAGAGCGGTCGCGGCAAACCCGGAGAGAAGGCTCGTCACGAACATGCGTGGGTCGGAGAGCGACGGCCGCTCACCCGCGTGATCGAAGGCGGGCTCTCCCCGGAAAGTGACCGCCGGCTCCGCCGACTGCACCGCGCGCCTGACCGCCGCGAGCAGGCTCGGCGTCTCCGCGCCACGGACGACGAAGCTCATCCACGGCCAAACCTCGAGCGTGTACGGGAGAAAAACCTGCTCCGGCACGTCCGAGTCCGCACCGAACTCGTGGTAGTCGGCGACGACCCCGATGACCGGCAACGTGATGGGCTGTCCGATGTCGGCGCGCGCCTGCGATTGACGATAGATCGTGATGCGCTGGCCGACCGCATCACCGCGTGGCCAGAGCTTGCGCGCGAGTGTATCGCTGACGAGCAAGCCAACGGGCGACCGCATGTCCTCGTCGGTGAAACCGCGCCCCTGCTTGATCCCGACGTGGAGCGTGCGCAGAAAGTCGCTCGAGATTGGATGGTACAGCGCGATCGGCGGATTCTCCGCCGTCGCGTGGCCGTCCAGCACGACCTTGGTGCCGAGCAGCGCACCCCCGGCCGTTGCCGCGCTCTGGACAGTGGGCACGGCGCGCACCGCCTCTAGTATTCTCGAATAGAGCGCCGCTGCCTGCGCGGGCGCATCATATCGGTGCGCCGGTGGTGCGATGGCGAACGAGAGGAGGCCGTTCGGCTCGTAGCCGAGCGGCACCTCACCGAGCCGTCGGACGCTCTGCACGAGCAGGCCCGCTCCCATCAGCAGCGCAATCGCGAGGGCGAACTGGAGCGATACGAGTGCGTTGCGCACACGGTAGTCGGCCGTGTCGCCACGGGATGCCGCGCCGCCACGCAGGCGATCGACGAGATTCATGCGGCTCATTTGCAATGCCGGGATCGTACCGACCAGCAGCGTCGCCAGTGCCGTGATGGCGACGGCGGCCAGCACGGCGGCCGGGTCGAGCGCGACGTGGTCGGCAAAGGGAAGCCGCTGGGCCGCGAACGGCCGCGCGAACGAGACCAGGCCCCGGGCGAGGAGCACGCCGAGCACGCCACCGCCGAGCGCGATCAACATCGCTTCCTCGAGCGGCTGGCGCGCGATCCGCCAAGGTCCCGCTCCGAGCGCGGCGCGCACCGCGAAGTCCTGCGCCCGCACACTGCCGCGAATGAGCAGCAGGTTCGCCACGTTCGCGCAGGCGAGGAGCAGAACGAGCGCGATCGCGCCGGCGATGAGCGCGAGCATGGACCAGAGACGGCCAAACAACTCGTCGGAGAGGCTGCGCAACGCCACCGAGGTCCAGTGTCCCTGCTCGTGCGGATACTGCAGGGCCAGACGTTGGGCGATCGTTCGCATGGCGGCGCTGGCACGCGCCGAATCGGCGCCTGGGCGGAGTCGCACGATCGCGCGGCTGTCGACGTGGAGCTCGCGCTTGGACAGTGGCGCCGGATGCGCGGCCTGATACCCGGTGATCGGCTGCCACGCGGCGGGAGGGAGCCAGCCACCGCCGCCAAAATTGGGATACGCGAAGCCGCGCGGCATCACGCCGACGATAGTGGTCGGTACGCTGTCGAACTGCACGAGCGTCCCGACGATGGCGCGATCGCCGCCGAAACGATGCATGAAGAAATCGTACGAGAGAACCGCGACGGGTGGGGCGCCGAGCCGCTCCTCCTCCGGCAGGAAGACCCGGCCGAGGAGCGGAGGCGTTTCCATCAGGCGGAAGAAGCCCGGTGTCACGAAGGCGCCGATCCGTCGCTCCGGACTGGCGCCAATGAGCAATCCGTCACCCCGTACGAACGCAAGAGCCTCGATGACGTCGCGGACACTCGCCGCGGCGGCTTGCCAGTCGCTGAACGTCGGGAAGGACGGGACGCGCACGCTGCCGTCCTCGTTCCGCTCGTACATCGCACGGAGGCGGTCGGAGTGGGGATACGGCAAGCCGTGGAGCACCACGGCATTGACGACGCTGAACACCGCGGTCGTGCTTCCGATCGCCAGCGCCATAGTGAGCACGGCGATCAGCGTGAACCCGGGGGTTCGGCGCAGCGCGCGGAGGGCGAAGCGGAGCGAGGACATCGGGTGATTCCCTGTCTGACCAATGAGATAATATTTTATCTCACCGTGCGGGTCAAGAGGCGCGCGCACTGCGTGGCGTCGGTGTGGCATTCGCGATTGCGCGGCGAATGCCGATGCCGCTAATTAGCCCGGATGTTCACCGGTAATCAGATCGCGACCGTGCTCGGCGAAATCGGCGTCACACACGTCGTGACCGTACCCGACAGCACCATCGGCCCGTGGCAGGACGCGATCGAGCGCGGAGGCCGTACGCGACTCGTGCGAGTCTGTCGCGAGGGAGAAGCATGGGGCGTCGCCGGCGGCCTGATGTTCGGCGGCGCGCTCCCGCTGGTGATGGTCCAGTGCACGGGATTGTTCGAGTCCGGTGACGCGCTACGCAACATCGTGCACGACTGGAAGCTCCCGATCTTCAGCGTCATCGGCTACCGCAGCTACCTCAACCAGGACACGCTGCCGGGTGATACCTGTCTGGTCTTCACCGAGCCGATACTCGACACGTGGAAGATCGACTACCGGCTGATCACCAAGCCCACGGAGCTGCCGATGATCGCGGAGCACTTCGCGGCGTCGCGAGCGGCCAAGCGCGCGGGCGCGATCGTCGTGGCGGAGGGTAAGGCATGAGCGGCGGGAGAATGCCGGCGAAGGAGGCGCTCGCCGCGGTTCACGCCGCGCGGCGCGACGAAGACATCGTGATCACGACGATGTCGCCGGCGCGCGACTGGATGACGATGCCGCAGCACGCGCGCGATCTCGTGCTCGTACCGTCAGCGATGGGGCACGCGACATCGATTGGTCTGGGACTCGCGTTGGCGCAGCCCGAGCGTCGCGTGATCATCTGCAACGGCGACGGCTCGATGCTGATGAACCTCGGATCGCTCGTGTCGATCGCGGCCGCCGCCGCGACGAATGTCAGGGTGTTGGTGTTCGTGAACGGGACGTACGAGGTAACGGGGTCGCAGGTGGTGCCGGGGGCCGGGATGGTGGACTTCGCGGCGATGGCGCGGGCGGCGGGATTCGAGTCGGTGTTCGAGTTCTCTGAATTGGCGGCGTGGCGGCGAGAGGTGGATGCAGTGCTTGGCGCGCCCGGGCCGGCGTTCGCAGTGCTGCATGTGGAGCCGGTGTACGGAGTTCCGGGGCCCAGGTCGCCGGGGGCGGCGGGAGAGCGGGCGAGGAGGTTCATGGAGGCGGTCACTGGCGGGAACGGCTCGGCTAACGGCTAACGGCGCTCGGCTTGGCTCACGGCTGATAGCTGACGGCTCGAGCTGGCGGCTGATAGCTGACGGCTCGGCTGCCAGCTGACGGCTCGGCCGCCAGCTGACGGCTGCAGCTGACGGCCAACAGCTGCAGCTGACGGCTCGAGCGATCGGCGAGCTCGTCGCCGAGCTGATCGCAGGGAGCCTGGACCGATCGCTGACAGCCAGACCGTTAGCAGTCAGCTCTTACCGACAGCTGACAGCTATCAGCTCGAGCCGTCAGCGGTCAGCCGTGAGCCAAGCCGAGCGCCGTTAGCCGCTAGCCGAGCCGTTCCTCGTTCCGATGGCTCAGATCGCCAAGTGCTTGACGGATTGACGCTTACGTTGCTGTCCGCGAACTTCCGCCACCCGCCTGTGGGACGGGCTGTTCGAAATCGAACAGCGGCGTACCCAATCACCGCCAATCCTGCACGCTTTCGCCGCTTCGTGCGTAGATCAGCGTAGCCCGGTGCACGCGGAATTGCTCGTCCCCAAACCTCCCACTCTCAGGACCCCTCTGTTCAAGGAGATCTGATGTCGCGTTCGAAACGGTCGATGCGCCAATGGAGCATGGCTGTCGTCGCCGCCGCCGCATTGTCGCCCGTCTCTACTGCCGGAGCGCAAACGGCAACGCAGAAGATCGATCAGCAGTACACCGCGCAGATCAAGCAGTACCTGTCCGATCCGCGCATCTCGACGGAGCTCGTCGACCACCTCCCCGCATCGACCACCGTCCCCACGCCGCTCAAGTTCCTCGGCCACATCGTGGGCGCCCCCGGCGTGCTCGATAACGCCGAGGACATTCACCGGTATTTGCAGGCGGTGGCGAAAGCGTCAGGCGGCCGGGCCAAATACTGGACGATCGGCAAGACCGAAGAGGGGCGCGAGATGGTGTTGATGGCGATCGCCGACGAGAAGACCATCGCCAGTCTCGACCGGTACAAGGGCTATCTCAATCAGCTCACCGACCCGCGCAAGACGACCGAGGCGCAGGCACGGCAGCTGATCCACACCGCCAAACCGATCTACTGGATCACGAGCGGCATGCACTCGCCCGAATCGGGCGGGCCCGAGATGCTGATGGAGTTGGCGTACCGGCTCGTGGTGGAAGAGACGCCGCTCATCCAGAACATCCGGAACAACGTGATCACGTTCATCACGCCGGTGATCGAAGTCGACGGCCGCGACAAGTTCGTGGACAACCACAATTTCAACGAGAAGTGGAACAAGGACCACAACGTCAACACGACCGGCGGTCGTGGCGGCGGCGCCCTGCCCCTCATGTACTGGGGCAAGTACGTGCAGCACGACAACAATCGTGACGGCATGGGCCAGTTCCTCGACCTCACCAAGAACACCACGAAGACGTTCCTCGAGTGGACGCCGACGGTGCTGCACGATCTGCACGAGGCGCAGACGTATCTCTACGCCTCGACCGGCACGGGCCCGTACAATGACGCGCTCGATCCGATCGTGGTCGACGAGTGGTGGATGCTGGCCAAGAACGATGTGATGGAGATGACCAAGCGCGGCGTGCCGGGCGTGTGGACCTACGGGTTCTACGACGGCTGGGTGCCGAACTACATGTTCTTCATCGCACACACGCACAACGCGATCGGCCGCTTCTACGAGGTGCAGAGCTACTGCTGCGACAAGTATGTCGTGAAGCCGGCCAACACGACGACGAGCAAGGAGTGGTTCCGGCCGAATCCGCCGCTCGATTCGATCATGTGGAGCCCGCGCGCCAACACGAACATCCAGGAATCGGCGATTCTGTTCGCGCTCAATCGGGTGGCCAAGGACAGGGATCTGTTCCTCGAGAACTACTGGCTCAAGAACAAGCGCGCGATCGAGAAGGGCACGACGAAGCCGGGGACAGTCGCGGCATGGGTCATTCCCGCCAACCAGCACGCGCGTGAGAACGCCGCCGAAGCGGTGAACGAGCTCAAGCTGCAGGGGCTGGAGTTCCACGCGGCGACGGCGCCGTTCAAGGCGGGCAACGTACAGGTGAACGCGGGCGACTACATCGTCCGCGGCGACCAGCCGTATCGCACGCTGGCCGACATGTACTTCTCGCTGCAGAACTATCCGCCGGCGAATCCGTCGCCGTACGACGACACCGGATGGACGTTCCCGCTGATGCGGAACATCACGGTGCTCGAGGTGACCGATAAGAGTATCCTCAAGCAGCCGATGTCCCCCGTGGCGCAGAAGAAGGACGTCGTCGCTTCGGGCGGCATCAGTGGCACCGGCAGCACCGTCATCGTCGAGAACAGCAGCGACAACACGCTCGTGACGTTCCGGTTCAAGAACGCGAACGTGAAGATGGCGGCGGCGGAAGAGTCGTTCAGCGCCGGCGGCCACACCTTCGCGCCGGGCGCGATCGTCATCGCCAACGCGAATCCCGCGCAGCTCGAGCCGTCGCTCAAACAGCTCGGACTCACGGCCTACGCGGTGTCGGAGTCGCCAACCGTCAAGACGCACGATCTCGACATCCCGCGCATCGGGTACATCCACAGTTGGACGCGGACGCAGGACGAAGGCTGGGTGCGCGCGGCGCTCGATACGTACGGCGTGCCGTACCAGTACTTCGGCGAGAATTCGGTGGCGAAGATGGGTGATCTCCGCTCGAAGTTCGACGTGCTCATCTATCCGCACGGCGGGAGCGGCGTCGGTGGTGCGGCGGGGGGCGGCCGCGGTGGCCGCGGCGGCGCTGGGGCCGGCGGCCCGGGCGCAGCGGGCGGCGGCCAGGCGGTCGATCAGCCGGTGCCGTACAAGAGCACCAAGGAGTTTCCGTCCCTCGGGTTCCCCGATTCGACGGACGACGTGCGCGGCGCGCTCGGCGAGGCCGGCATGAAGTCGCTGTATGCATTCGTGCAGCAGGGCGGCACGCTGATCACCGAAGGCAACACGTCACAGATCCTGCCCGAGATGAAGCTCACGCCTGGTGTGACGGTCGAGCCGGCGAGCGGGCTGTTCGCACGCGGCACGATCCTGCGCGGCATCATCGCCGACGCCAAGAGTCCGCTGGTGTACGGCTACGACAAGTCCGACGTGCCTGTCTATTTCAGTGTGGGACCGGTGCTCAACGCCGGCGCCGGCGCGCCGCCGGTGGCCGACAACGCCGCCGCGGGCGGACGTGGCGGACGCGCCGGCAGCATCGCGCAGAACACCACGCCGATGTCGAATCTGCTCAAGCTCTCGGGGTGGGATCCGGATCATACCGGGACGCCCTATGGCGTGGCGACGAGCGTCGGCAACGACTTCAACGTCGCACAGGCTGGTCAGCCGGCGGGTGGTCGCGGCGGACGTGGCGGGGGTCCGGGCGGCGGGTTTGGCGGACCGGGCGGTGGTGCCCCAGCGACGGTGCCTGGCTTGACGGCCGATCCCACGTCGTCGACGCGCGTGGTGATGCAGTTCCCCGAAAAGCCGGAAGACATGCTGCTCTCCGGCACGCTGGAGCACGGCGAACTGCTCTCGAAGCGCGCGCAGCTCGTGGACGAGAAGGTCGGCCAAGGACACGTAGTGATGTTCGCGTTCCGGCCGTACTGGCGGTGGCAGACCCAGGGCACGTTCGCGATGGGATTCAACGCGATCATGAACTGGAATGATCTGGACGCGGGGAAATAAGCCCCCTGCTGGCAGCGAAAACGGCCCGCGCGAAAGCGCGGGCCGTTTTTCTTCGAGCTGTCCACCGTCAGGAACTCAGTCCGAGACCCACTCTTTACTTCCCCATCCTCCGGCCAAAAATCATCTTGACGATTCTCTTGTCACCGCCCGCCGTCAGCGCCGTTCCGTACGCGATATTGAACTCCCACGCCGGGCCGAAGTCATAGTTCACAGCGCCAAACAGCAGGTGCTCCTGGTCGCGGATCGGGTCGAGGTGATCGATCGTGCCGGTGGCGCCGTAGTATTCCACCGCGAGATTCATCTTCTTCGTCACATCGTACCCCACGTCCACGTTCGGCGCGAAGCCGAAGTGCTCGGCGGCGGTGGGGCCGCGGAGCGACTTGTCGATCGTCGGATTGAACGACACGTACCAGGGACCAAAGCTCTTGTCGATGATCGGGCGGAGCTCGTAGGTCCACGTGTCGCCCGAGAACTCGGCCTTGGAGTAGCCAATCTCCTGTGAGATGCTGACGCCAACCGGCCAGCCCCAGCTCTCCGGAACACGCACGCGCGGTCGAAGGTGCGTGCCGACCCAGTGCAGGCCCTTGCGGTCGGGGATCGCCATGAACCAGTAGAAGCCGAGCTCGGACCAGCTCGTGAAGCCGTGCGTGATCTCGATCGTCTCGTGAAATGCGTGATAGGTCGGCAGCTCACCGAGGTCGGAGATGCTGCGCCGGCCCATGAGCGTGAAATTGCTGTGGAGCTCGAACATCGTGACGCCGACGGGAACGGTCTCCGACGGGTAGACCTGGATCTCGTAGTTCTCCTGCGCGGCGAGCGGTCCGCCAATCACGGCGACGAGGGTGACGGCGGTCAGCGATCGGCGTAGGGTAAGAGGCATTCTGTAGTCTCGTTGGGTCGTGAGGGGGTTGCGCTGAATACGGGCCGCCGCCGTCGACCGCTGGACGTTGACGAACACGAGCGACCGGCGGTATATCGGGCGGCGAAACCGCTCGGAGAGCCCGTGGTGCGTGCATTCATTGCTGGAACAGCGTTCTTGCTCGCCGGTCACCTGGCCACGGCTCAAGCGCCGATCGATTCGGCGCTCGCCCGGTACATCAACGGCATTCGCGCGATCGACGACCACGCGCACCCAATGCGCCCGGTGCTGGCCGGAGCGCCGGCGGACACGGACTTCGACGCGCTGCCGCTCGACGGCATTCCGGCATTCGATCTTCCCAATCGTCTCAAGGCGGACGATCCGATCTGGCGAATTGCCGAGGACGCGCTGTATCGGATCGCGCCAGCGGTATCGGGCGACGCGTACCACAACGCGCTCAAGAGCGCCGTGGCGACCACCCAGCGTGCGCAGGGCGTGCGATTTCCGGAGTGGGCGCTCGACCAGGCGGGCATCGAGGTCATGATGGCCAACCGGATCTCGATGGGAGCAGGGCTGGCGCCGCCGCGATTTCGCTGGATCGCGTTCGCCGATCCGCTCATGTTGCCGCTGGACGTTCGTGGCGAGGCCGCGCGCACGCCGGACACGCGGCCGCTGTATCCGCGCGAAGCAAAGCTCCTTGCAAGGTACCTGCGCGAGATCAACGTGCGAGGGCTGCCGGCAACGTTGGAAGCGTACGTGACGGGAGTCGTCGCGCCAACGCTCGCCCGCATGCGCTCGGGCGGTGCGGTCGGCATCAAATTCGAGGCGGCGTATCTGCGACCGCTCGATTTCGATGATCCGGACCCAGCGACGGCGCAGCGCGTGTATGCACGATACGTGCACGGCGGAACTCCGTCGCACACAGAGTACAAGGCGTTGGAGGATTATCTCTTTCGGGCAATCGCGCGCGAGGCGGGGCGTCAGCGGCTGGCGGTACAACTCCACGTGCTCGAGACATTCGGCGGGTTCTACTCGACCCACGGCAGCGCCCCGCACCTGCTCGAGCCGGCATTCAACGATTCGACATTGCGCGGGACGAAGTTCATCATCGTGCACGGCGGCTGGCCGCTCATCGGCGAAACGCAGGGCTTGATCAGCAAGCCCAACGTGTACGCGGACATTTCGATGATGGACAACATCCTCTCGCCCACGGTTCTGGCTGGTGTGCTTCGGCAGTGGCTCGGCGAATGGCCGGACAAGGTGCTGTTCGGCACCGACGCATTCGACGGTGGCGTGGAACAAGGCTGGGAGCAGATCGCGTGGGTCGCGTCGAACACGACGCGGCGAGCGCTGGCGATCGCGCTCACCGGGATGATGCGCGACGGCGAGATCACACGCGATCGGGCGCAGACGCTGGCCCGGATGGTCCTGCGCGAGAACACGGCAGCGCTCTACGGGCTGGCGAAGTAGAGACGGTCCACGCGCTAGGGTTTGAGCCGGCGAGTCGACAGCATGGACCAGCCGAGCGCCGAAAAGGCGGCGATGGCAACGATGATGAGCACCGTCGACAGCACGCCTCGGCCTCGATCATAGGCCTGGTAGGCGACGACGCCTGCAGCGATGCCGATCACGGCGTAGATCAACTGGTGAGCGGCGGCGTAGACCAGCTCCGCCGAAGCGGAGATCTGAGGAACTCTCACCTCGAGCTCGCCGGCGTTGGCGCGTGTCAGCGTTCGCTGCAGGTCTTCCGGCAGCGTAGCCGCGACTCGCGCCATCCCCTTCATGGACGTCAGCATGAGGCTTCCCCAGTCACGGTCTTCCGCGAACACGAATCGCTCGAGGTAGGGCCGGATCACGGACATCGGGTTCCACCCCGGGTCGAGCTCCGTGCACAGACCCACCAACAACAGTAGCGTGCGCTCGAGCAGCACCCAATCCTTGGGCACCTGGAACGTCTCCGTGAGCTTCCGAAACGAGACGTCGAGCCGGCGGAGGTCAGCGAGGGCTTCCAGCCGGCTTCGCACGTCCACCTGCAGCTCGCCGAGGCCCCATGACTCGGCAGTGAGCTGCTCGAAGAAGCGCCGCTGCATGTAACCGATGACGCGCTCGGCGACGTCGCCGCTCTCGGGGCCACGGGCGACGAAGCCCATCGTACGAATCGCGTCGGTGATGCGCTTGGGGTCGCGGCGAATCACGCCCTCGAAGAACTCGGGAATGCCCTCGCGCATGTGCGGCGCGAGGACGCCGACCGCGCCAAAATCCACAAAGACGATGCCGCCGTCCGGGGCCACGAGGATGTTGCCGGGATGGGGATCGGCGTGGTAGATGCCGTCGACGAAGATCATGCGGCAGTAGGCGCCGACGACGCGTTCGGCGATCCGCCGGCGCGAGAAGCCGTGCGCCTCGAGCTCGACGACGTCGGTCACCTTGGTGCCTTCGACGAACGTGGTCGTGAGCACGCACCGCGTCGACAGTTCGGGGATCACCGACGGACATCCGACGCTCGAGTCGCCCGCGAAATTGCGTGCGATCGTCTCGAGGTTCCGGGCCTCACGCGTGAAGTCGAGCTCCTCGGCGATCATCTGGCTGATCTCGGGGTGATACGACTCGAGTCCGCGCAAACCGGTCACGAACTGGACGACGCGCAGGATCCGCCGGATCATCTCCAGATCGGCGCGCGCGATGCGTTCGATGTCCCGGTGCTGCGCCTTGACGGCGACCTTGCGTCCGTCGTGCAGCCACGCCTGGTGCACCTGCGCGAGCGATGCCGTCGCGATCGGCTCCGGGTCGATCTCGCGAAAGAGCTCCTCGGGCGGGCGCCCAAAGTCGGCCCGGATGCGCGTAGCGACTTCCTCATAGGGACGCGGCGGCAATCGGTCCTGGAGGCTCTCCAGCTCACCGCGGAACTCGGGCGGGAGCACGTTCGAGAGAATGCTGATCAACTGTCCAACCTTGATGAACAGCCCCCCGGCCTCGACGATCGCGTGCTGCACGCGCCGCGCGTTGCGTCGATGCCGCTCGAGGAGCAGCGCCTCGTACCGTGCCGGCGACATCGCGGCCCGCCCCAGTCGCAGCAACAGGTAGCTGCCGAGGACGCGGACCGTGGTCAGGTAGATGCGGAGGACGCGGAGCGAGCGGGCAGAAGCCATCGATGCGGGTAAGCCGGACGTGCGCTCGCGTGGAGCGGCGCCACGTTCTAACGTAGAGCCATCTCGCCCGCGCAGGAAATCGCGCGCCTGCCGCCACGGCAACAATACGTCATCGATCCGGATTCGCCATGCACGTTTCTCGAAGGCCCTGCTTCACCATCATTCCCGCAATATTGCTGACGGCTCGGGCGGCCGTGGCGCAATCGCCGGCGTCCGTGGCCGACACGTCGCACTTCCGCCCGCTCTCGCTCCCCACGCCCAACGAGTATCGCACGGGCGCGGGCCGCCCCGGACCCAGGTACTGGCAGCAGCGAGTCGACTACCGCATCGCGGCGACGCTCGACCCGGCCAGGAACGAAATTCGCGGCCGCGAGACGATCCACTACGTCAACCGGTCGCCCGACGCGCTGCCGTATCTGTGGCTCTTCGTCGAACAGAATCTGTGCGAGCCGAACAGTGTCACGAACGTGCTCAATCAGCCGCCGCTCGTCTTCCTCGGCACGAGCTTCGACTTCTCCTGCCAGGGGTTCAACAGCGCGCCGCGACTGGAGTCTCTTACGGTCGGCGGCCATGAGGTGAAACGGACTCGGTACGGCACGACCTTGCGCGTCGATCTCGACAGCGCGGTCACATCCGGGCGCTCGGTCGATCTGACGGCTGTGTGGCACTTCAACGTGCCGTCGCAGGGCGGCGGGCGGATGGGCCACGACGGGCCATTGTACGAGATCGCCCAGTGGTATCCGCGCGTGGCGGTCTACGACGACATCAAGGGATGGAACCACGAACCGTACATCGGCGCCGGCGAGTTCTATCTCGAGTACGGCGACTTCGACGTGACGCTCACCATACCGGCCGAGGACATCGTTGCGGCAACGGGCGAGCTCGTGAATCCGGAGCAGGTGCTCACTGCAGCGCAGAGGCAGCGCCTGGCTCTGGCGCGACGGTCGGACACGGCGATTGCAGTCATCAGGGCGGAGGAAGCCGGAAAGCCCGCGCTCACGCGGCCTCCAGCGGCGGGCGCGCAAACGCACACCTGGCACTTTACAGCGCGCAACGTCCGCGACTTCGCGTTCGCCGCCGGGCCTGACCTACGCTGGGACGCCAGCGTGTACAAGGGAATCCTCATCGAGGATCTCTATCGCCCGAGCGCCGACAAGTGGGGCGAGGTAAACCGGATCGGGCGCGAGGCAATCAAGTACTACTCGGAGCAGTGGTACCCCTATCCGTACTCGCACGCCACGACCGTCGAGGGTCCAGTGGAAGGGATGGAGTACCCGATGCTCACCTTCACGCCGAACAGCCCGACGCGCGAAGACCAGCAGTGGGTGATCGCGCACGAGTTCGGCCACGAGTGGTTCCCGATGGTTGTTGGCTCGAACGAACGGCTGTATCCGTGGATGGACGAAGGCTTCAACACGTTCATCGATCTCGGGAACGCCGCGAAGTATTTCGCGGGCACGCCGTACGGCGACACGATCGAGGTGCATCCGCTGCATCTCTACCGCGAGCACGCGATTCCCGGCAACGAGCAGCCGCTGATCGAGAAGCCGGTCGAGGTGCGCGATCTGTTCTGGGGCGGCTATCAGAAGCCGGCGCTCATGATGCAGATGCTTCGCTACGAGGTGCTGGGCAAGGATCGCTTCGACGCGGCGTTCCGCGACTACATCCGCGCCTGGGCCTTCAAGCATCCGACGCCGGCGGATTTCTTTAGGCTGATGCGTGACCAGTCCGGAATGGAGCTCGACTGGTTCTGGCGCGACTGGATCTTCACGACGGCACGGCTGGATCAGGCGGTCGATTCCGTGGCGCGCGGACAGGATGGCATGACACGCATTCACCTGCACAACCGCGGGACGATGGTCATGCCGGCAACGCTCGCCGTGACCTATGACGACGGCACCACGCAGCAGGTGCGGCTGCCGATCGAGATGTGGAATCTGGGAGACGTGTTCGTGTATCGCGCGCCGGACAAGCGCGGTGTGCGGCGGGTCGTCGTGGACCCGAATCAGGCGCTGCCGGATGTGGACCGGTCGAACAATCAGTGGCCAAGGTGATTCGCAGGCTTCATTGCGCCACGAGCCAGGATGAACTGCTCAACGCAGAGGCGCGGGGGCCGCGGAGGTCGCCGAGGAATCTGGTGCGCATTCAGGCCTCCGCGTGGCGTGGAGGCATCTACGATTTGGGATACGGATGCTACGGATGGAACTGATCTTACCGATCGTTCCGCGTGGCGCGAGAGGTCAACGCTCAACGCGCCGGGATCTTTTTGGGAACGGCCGCTCGGGAGGCCTCTCGTGACATCCCGAGCGGCAGTGCCAAAGAAAGGTTCGTCCGGGCTCGTGGTTCATGGAGCGTTCGCGCCACTCGGAGCGATCCGTTCAATCCGTTTGATCCGTTTGTGTCCGTATCCCAATTGTTATGACGTCCCGAGCGGCAGTTCGCTCGGCGCCATCCAGCGTGAGCGTGCGGCTTTAGGCTGACTCGAGCGCCTGACGCATCTCGGAGATGCGCGCCGGATCGAGCTCGCAGCGGGCGTGGAGTTCGCGCACGCCGGTGAGGCGGACGAGATCACCCGCGTTATGCGCGCGGACCCCGCCGCCGGCCATGATGTGAATCTCGCCCGCTGCGTGTTCGACCAGCGCCCGAATCGACTCGACGCCGGCGAGGGCGGTGGGGGCGCCCCCTGAGGTGAGCACGCGATCGATGCCGAGCTCCACGAGTGTGTCGAGTGCCGAGAGCTGGTCGGCAATCTCGTCGAATGCACGGTGGAAGGTGACGGGCAGGTCGCCGGCATCGCCGAGGACATCACGCATCGCCGTCACGTCGATACGGCTCCGTTCGTCGAGCAGACCGAGCACGATCCCGTCGGCTCCGTGCTGGCACGCCATCGCGATGTCACGGCGCATCGCCTCACGCTCGGCGGGCGTGTAGACGAAAGATCCGCCACGAGGGCGGATCATCGCGAACACCGGAATGTCGATGCGCGACTTGACCGCCGCGAGCAGCTCCGCGTTGGGCGTGGTGCCGCCGACATCGACATTCGCGCACAGCTCGAGGCGGTCCGCGCCGCCGCGCGCCGCGGCGAGCGCGGCGTCGAGGCTTTCGACGGCGGCCTCGATCAGCACGCTCACGTGGCGGGCCGTTTCTCGAGCGTCGGATTCTGGTTGTACTGCTCGGACTGACCCTTGGGGATCGAGATCCACTTCCACTCGCCCGGCGCGACGATACGAGCGAGGAGGATGATCTGCCCGGCATGCGAGGCGATGTGGGCGAGCGAGCGGCACAATGCTTCGTGCACCGTGCGCGTCTCGCCGCGTATCGTCACCTGCCGGGTCAGGTCCGCGTCGGTGAGGCGCGACAGCTCGCGCTCGAGGATGCTCCAGCCCGAGCGCCAGACCTGGTCCGCGTCCGCGCGCGTGAATGGTCCGTCGGCGAACTCGCCGTCGCGGTGACGCCATGGCTTCTCCCCGTCGCTCGTGAGGAAATCGGTGAAGCGCGACGTGAGGTTGCCGCCCACGTGCCGCATGATCATCGCGATCGAGTTGCCGTCGTGCGCGACGACGCGATTGAGGCCTTGGTCGTCAGCCTGGGCGATCGCCTTCTCCGCCGACAGCTTGTGCCTGAGGTACTCGTCGATGAAGTCCTGCACGAACATGGGGACGGCTCCGTTGAGTCGGCGCTGGTGGCGCGCGTCGAAGTGGTACTCCTATCTTACCCGCTCCACTGCCCTTCCCTAACGTGTCATCACCGTTCGGCATTCGCTTTCACGACGCTCCGAAGTTCCCGCGCGGGTTTCGCTGTGCCAGCCGAAACTGCGGCCTCAAGCCGTCGGCCAAGGACCTCGCATTGTTCGTCAGCGAGGTCGAAGCCGACGCGGCGGCGCTGTTTACGCGGAACCAGTTTCCCGGCGCTCCGATCATTCTCGGGCGTGAGACGATTCAGGGCGGCCGCCTGCGCGCCATCGTCGCCAACAGCAAGGTCAGCAACGTGGCGACGGGCCAGCGCGGCGTCGAGGACGCGCGACGCATGGCGGCTGCAGCGGCGTCGGAGGTTGGGACGAGCGCGGATCGTGTGCTCGTGAGCTCAACGGGCGTGATCGGCGTCAAGCTGCCGATCGATCTGAT
The DNA here is from genome assembly GCA_035469245.1 of Gemmatimonadaceae bacterium. Taxonomy (GTDB): domain Bacteria; phylum Gemmatimonadota; class Gemmatimonadetes; order Gemmatimonadales; family Gemmatimonadaceae; genus JAQBQB01. The sequence goes on along the minus strand of DATISA010000032.1, from coordinate 1,341 downwards.
CGAGCGCGGAATCCGGGGCATGTCGAACGAGCTGACGATCGATCCGCTGGCCGGCGCCGAGGGGATCATGACGACCGACACGCACCCGAAAGCCATTTCGGCGAGCGTCGGCGGCGCCACGATCACCTGGGTGGCGAAGGGCTCGGGGATGATCGAGCCGAACATGGCGACGATGCTGGCGTACATCTTCACCGACGCGGCGATCGATCCATCGTCGCTCGACCGCATGCTGCGCGCGGCCGTGCACGTCTCGTTCAACATGCTGTCGGTCGACACCGACACCAGCACGTCCGACACCTGCGCAATCATGGCCAACGGACTTGCCGGAAGCGTCGATCACGGCGCGTTCGCCGACGTTCTCGCCGCCGGGTGCATCCGCATGACCGAGATGCTGGCGCGCGACGGCGAGGGCGCGAAGCACCTGATTCGCGCAACGGTCCGCGAGGCCGCGAGCGAGGACGACGCCCGGCGCGTCGCCAAATCGCTCGTGAACTCGCCACTCGTGAAGACGATGGTCCACGGCGCGGACCCGAACGTCGGCCGCCTGCTCATGGCGGTGGGCAAGTGCTTCGATGCGGCAATCCGGGCCGACGCGACCGACGCGTGGATCAACGGACACGCAGTCGTTCGCCGCGGACAGCGTCTCGACTTCGATGAAGACGCGGTTCGTGCCAGCTTGCGTGACGAGGTCGTGACGCTCGAGGTGTCGCTGGGCGTAGGCACGGAGGGCGCGACCGCATACGGGTGCGACCTGACACACGGCTACATCGACGAGAACGCGGCGTACTACTCGAGCTGAGGCTGCGGCGCAGCCTCGGCCCCCTTCGTCATCCGGTCACGCCAATGCACTCGAGCTCGAGCCGCGCGTTGCGGGCGAGCCCCGTCGCGCCGAATGCACTCCGCGCCGGCTTACGCGCGCGGAAGTACGTGGCGTAGATCTCGTTGAAGTCGTTGTAGTCCTTCATGTCCGCGAGGAACACCGTGCATTTCACCACGCGGTCGAGGGACGAACCGTTCTTCTCGAGAACGTTCTTGATGTTGTTGAGCGTCTGGCGGGCCTCCGCCTGGAGGCCCCCCGGGACGAGCCGACCGGCGCTGTCGGTGCCGATCTGACCCGAGAGGAAGAGCAGGTTGCCGACACGAACCGCCGACGCGAACACGGCGCCCGGGATCGGCGAAGGGATGAACTCGACCTCGAGCGTCGATGGCGGGCGGGTGCACGAGGTGGCGGCAGCGGCGGCGACGATGGCGGCGAGCACGAAGTGCAGGCGGCGCATGGAGGTTGGTGTAGGCATGCGCCCATGATGGTGCCGCGCAGTGTTCTTGGCCAGGCCGCCTTCC
>DATISA010000031.1:0-2414 GCA_035469245.1 Gemmatimonadaceae bacterium | reverse complement strand
TCGCGCGCACGGCGTTTCGCGGAACCGTGACTGCCGCCAAGCAGGACAGCGTCGTGGGTCCGTTCACGCCCGGCGTGGCGCGCGCCGAACCGCCCCTTCAGTACACGCTGCTCTAACGGCGCGCGATCAAGGCCGAATTCGGCCCGGCACGCTCGGACGCGGTTGCACCGGCTGCACGCCAGACGGTCCCGCGGGCGGCCGACCCGGCGGCATGTGAATCACCGGAGGCCGGCCTTGCATCGGGGGACGCCCGCCGAAGTGGCTGCCGCCCCGGATCACCACGATCGGCGCGACGTACGGATAAGGATAGTAGTACCCGCCGGTCCAGACAGTGGGATATGGAGAGTACGGCACGTACGAGATTCCATTGAAGTCCGAGTACGGATTCTCGACGTAGCAGCCCGAGGAATCGCACGTCGGAATTCGATTGGCCGGCAGACGCTCGACCGCGGGCGGAGCGGCCATCGGCGGCGATCCCTGATACACTCGCACCTCACCGACCGGTTGCGGCGGCGGCGGCGCGCTGGTGTTGGCCGCGTAGCCCTGCGCGCGCGCGGTGAGCCACGCCTGCACGACCACGGCGTCGACCGCGCGCTGCGCCTCGGCGATCTCGGCCTGTGAGACCGACGCGCCGGCGGAGGCGCGCGCCGTCGTGGCGGCAAGCGTGTGATGAGCAATCTCTGAACGCACGGCCGCCGGCACGGTACTCGGCAGGCCCGCGTCATGGTAGCGCGTCACGTCGAGGACACGACCGCCTCCGGATTCCACCGTGCGAGCGTCCACCCACTCGCCCGTCGGAAGAATCGCGTAGAGCGTGGACGAGCGGCCGTGGAGCTCGCCGGCGCACGTGTATGCCGATCCGATGTAGAGACGCGCGCCAGAGCTGGCCCACGTCGCCGTTTGCGAGCCGGTGCATCCGTCTTTCTCGATCGGATGCGGGCGTCCGTCCACGACGAGATGCTCGCGCGATTCGATGGCGCCGTTCGCAATCGTCACGATGTCCACCGACGATACGCCCACGGCCGGCACGACGCAGGTGAGCGCACCGCCCGGCCCCGCGTCCGCCGTTCGCTGCCAGCAGCCGATCCAGGGATACCAGCGAACGTCGACGGCGCGCGTGGTCGTGCGTGCGGCGGTAGATGGTCCGGCGGGCGCCTTTTGCGCGGCGGCCGCGCGCGGCGCGGCGAGCGCCGAGGCTGACACGCCCAGAATTAGAACCGTGAACGCCACGCGGCAAGCGCGACGGTGCATTCCCGTTCGGCCGATGATCAACATGAGACGCCTCCTGCTGTCTGATGCATAGCGAGCGGTACAGGCGCGCGCCAGCGGCATGTCACCACCGGGCTGGAAACGAAAACGGGCCGCCAACGAAGGCGACCCGTTTCGATCCACTGTTCGGAACCGACTAGTACATACCGCCCATGCCGCCCGGGCCAGCCGGAGCGGCGGGCTTGTCTTCTTTCTTCTCGACGATCAGCGCTTCGGTCGTGAGAAGCAGTCCGGCGATCGACGCCGCGTTCTGCAGCGCGGTACGCGTCACCTTGGTCGGGTCGATGACACCGGCCTGGACCAGGTTCTCGTACGTGTCGGTGAGCGCGTTGAAGCCGAAGGCATCGTCCTTGGAGGCGCGAACCTTCTCGACGACGATCGAGCCTTCGCCGCCCGCGTTCTGCACGATCATGCGGATCGGCTCCTCGACCGAGCGCCGGATGATGTCGACGCCGATCTGTTCGTCGGAGTCGGTGAGCTTGAGCGTCTTGAGCACGCGCTGCGCTCGGATCAGCGCTACGCCGCCGCCCGGGACGATGCCTTCCTCGGCCGCGGCGCGGGTCGCGTGGAGCGCGTCCTCGACGCGGGCCTTCTTCTCCTTCATCTCGGCTTCGGTGGCCGCGCCGACGTTGATCACCGCGACACCGCCGGCGAGCTTCGCCAGACGCTCCTGCAGCTTCTCCTTGTCGTAGTCGGAGGTGCTGTTGTCGATCGCAACGCGGATCTCCTTGATGCGGCCCTGGATCTTGTCGTCCGTACCCGCACCGTCGATGATCGTCGTGTTGTCCTTGTCGATGACGATGCGCTTGGCGCGACCGAGATCGTTGATCACCGCGTTCTCGAGCTTGAAGCCGACTTCTTCGCTGATCACCTGGCCGTTGGTCAGCACCGCGATGTCCTGCAACATCGCCTTGCGGCGGTCGCCGAAGCCCGGTGCCTTGACGGCGCAAACTTTGAGTGTCCCGCGCAACTTATTCACAACCAGCGTGGCGAGCGCCTCACCTTCGACGTCCTCGGCGATGATGAGGAGCGGACGGCCCTGCTGCGCGACCTTCTCGAGCACCGGAAGCAGATCCTTCATCGACGAGACCTTCTTGTCGTGAATGAGGATCAGCGCGTCCTCGAGCACCGCTTCCATCTTCTCC
>DATISA010000030.1:0-4792 GCA_035469245.1 Gemmatimonadaceae bacterium | reverse complement strand
CGTCAAGCACCGGAAGTTCGGCAGTGGGACGATCGCCGAGTTGTCGGGCAGCGGGCGAGACGCCAAAGTCAAAGTCGATTTCGACGACCAGTCGATCGGCCGCAAGACGCTCGTGATCGCGCAGGCGAATCTGGAACGCGGGGACGAGTGAATGTCGGTCTCGCTCGACGATGTGCGACATGTCGCCGCGCTGGCGCGGCTCGGATTGACGGACGACCGCGTGAACGCGCTCGTCGCCGAGTTGAACACGATCCTCGGGCACATGGACGTGCTCTCCCGGGTCGACACGTCGGGAGTCGAGCCGGTCGCGGGAATCGGCGCCGCGGGCGCGCCCCTGCGCCCCGATACCGGCCCCGCCGTTGCGCTCGCGCGCGGAATCGAAGAATTCGCCCCGCGTACCGCCGACGGCTTCTTCCTCGTGCCGCGCCTTTCGACGCACGAGGACCCGGAGGAAGCGTGACGGACGCGCAGGACCGCTCGGCGGCGGCGCTTCGCGACGCGATCGGTCGCGGCGAGCTGACGGTTCGCGCGGCCGCGCACGACGCGCTCGGTCGAGCCGCCAGCGTGAAGGCGGGTTCCGGCGGATTGAACATCCTGTTATACCAGGATACTCACCTCGGTGACCGCTGCCGTACCGTGCAGGACGCCCTCGATGCGAAGCAGGCCGGTCCCCTCGCCGGCGTGCCGGTCGTGATCAAGGACAACATCGCGACGACCACGCTGCCTACGTCGTGCGGCTCGCGGATTCTCGAAGGGTACGTCAGCCCGTATCGCGCGACGGCCGTCGCGCGACTGGAGCAGGCAGGCGCCGTCGTCGTGGCCAAGTCGAACATGGACGAGTTCGCGATGGGCTCGTCGACGGAGCACAGTGCGTTCGGGCCCGCGCGCAATCCAGTCGCCCCCGATCGCGTGCCGGGGGGATCGTCGGGCGGCTCGGCGGCCGCGGTCGCCGCGGGAATCGTCCGCATCGCGCTCGGTTCCGAGACGGGCGGCTCGGTGCGCCAGCCAGCGGCATTCTGCGGAGTCGTCGGAGTCAAGCCGACGTACGGTCGCGTGAGTCGCTATGGACTCGTCGCCTTCGCGTCCTCGCTCGATCACATCGGCGTGCTCGGTCGCAGTGTAGACGACGCGGCGCTCGGACTCCAGACCATCTCGGGCCTCGATCCGCTCGACTCCACAAGTGCCGCCGAGCCGGTGTCGGAGCTCACGACGGCGGCGCGAGGCTCGATGACGGGCGTCGTGGTGGGGCGCCCGCGCGAGTATTTCCCGGATGATCTCGACCCGCGAATCCGCGATCGATGCGACCGCGCCCTCGAAGCGCTGCGGGCGCTCGGCGCCGAGGTGCGCGACGTCTCGCTGCCGCACACGAGTCTGGCGATTCCCGTGTACTACATCATCGCGCCCGCGGAAGCGTCGTCCAACCTGGCGCGATTCGATGGCGTGCGATACGGACTGCGCATCGAGGGCGACGGTCTTCGTGGCATGTACGAGGCGACGCGATCGCATGGCTTTGGCCCGGAAGTCACGCGGCGGATTCTGCTTGGCACGTACGTGCTGTCCGCGGGCTACTACGACGCCTATTACCGCAAGGCGCAGCAGGTCCGCGCACTGATCGCGCGCGATTTCGCACGTGTGTTCGCCAGTGGCGTGCATTTGCTGTTCACGCCGACGACGCCCACCCCCGCGTTCGAGCTCGGCGCCAAGTCGGATCCGTACGATATGTACTTGAGCGACATCTTCACGTGCACGGCGAATCTCGCGGGAGTGCCGGCGATGTCGTTGCCGATTGGACGCGTCGACGGGTTGCCGGTGGGGGGGCAGCTCATCGCCGCGCACTTCGACGAGCGGCAGATGTTCGCTGCCGCGTACGCGCTCGAGCGGTCGCTCGGCGCGGAGGCGCACCAGTGACGCCGCGAGCCGGCCGGTGGGAAGACACGTACGAAATGGTCGTCGGCCTCGAGGTACATGTCCAGCTCAAGACCGCGACGAAGATTTTTTGCCGGTGCTCCACGGACTTTGGCGCGCCGCCCAATCAACACACCTGTCCTGTGTGCCTCGGCTTGCCTGGCGCGCTGCCGGTCCTGAACGACCGCGCGGTGGATCTCGCGATTCGCGCCGCATTGGCATTGGGATGCGAGGTCCAGACGACGTCGATCTTCGCTCGCAAGAATTACTTCTATCCCGATCTCCCCAAGGGTTATCAGATCTCGCAGTTCGACCGTCCGCTTGCGACGAAGGGTACCGTAACGATCGGTTGGAGCGCCGAGGGCGCGCCGATCGTGGTCGGCATCACGCGGCTGCACATGGAGGAAGATGCAGGCAAGTCGATCCACGATCGTTTTCCGGCGGCGACAGCGGTGGATCTCAATCGCGCAGGCGTCCCGCTCGTGGAGATCGTCAGCGAGCCCGAGCTGCGCGGTTCGGTCGAGGCGGACGCCTATCTCAAGACTCTCAAGCAGATTCTCGAATATGCCGACGTGAGCGACGTGAGCATGGAAGAGGGCAGTCTGCGTGTGGACGCGAACATCAGTACCCGACGCATCGGTGAGACGTCGCTCGGCACCAAGACGGAAATCAAGAACCTCAACTCGTTCTCGGGCGTGACGCGAGCGCTCGAGGCGGAGTACGCGCGCCAATGCGGCCTTCGCGACGCGGGCGGCCGTATCGAACAGCAGACGATGCTGTGGGACGCCAATGCGGGCGACGTTCGCCCGGCTCGATCCAAGGAGGGGAGTCACGACTACCGGTACTTCCCGGACCCCGACCTGCCGCCGCTCATTCTTCCCATTGAACGCATCGATCGCATTCGACGCGAGCTGCCCGAGCTGCCGCAGGCGCGACGGCAACGGTATGCCAGGGAGTTCGCCGACCTCACGCCCTACGATGTCGAGGTTCTCACCTCGCAGGTCGCGCTCGGCGACTACTTCGAACAGGTCGCGCGACAGAGCGGCGATCCCAAAGCGTCAGCGAACTGGCTGCTCGGCGAGGTGCTCGCGGCGCTCAATTCGACTCACCAGACGATCGCGCACTTCACCGTGCGGCCAGCCGACCTCGCGGCGTTGCTTCGCATGGTGGGCGAGGGTGCTGTCAGTCGCACGGCGGCCAAGCAGATCTTCACTCGAATGGTGGCGACCGGTGATTCGCCGGACGCGATCGCACGGCGCGAAGGGCTGAAGCAGGTGAGCGACGACGGCGCTCTCGTCGCCTGGGTGGACCAAGTGCTAGCGGAGAATCCCGGCGAGGCGGCGAGATTTCTGGGCGGCGAGATGCGGCTGATCGGCGTGCTGGTAGGGCAGGTGATGCGGAAGTCGAAAGGCGCCGCCGACCCCAAGCGGGTGAATCAGTTGCTGACCGAGCGCGTCGGCAGATAGAGCGGTTCCACGAGTGCCGACGAGTACACCAGTCCCGTCGACGGGAGCCCGAAGTACCGTTCCGCCTCCTCGATGAGCCGATCTTCTCCCGCTTCGCGCAGCACGCGGCGTCGAACGCGCTTGGCCAGGCGCAGTGCCGCGTCGCCGGCCGGATCGAGTCGAAACGGCTCCGCCGAATCCATGCGGTGGAGCAGGTCGATGATGTAGTCGTACGATCGGGCGAGATATCGCCCGACGTCGGGCTCGGCCAGATCCCAGCGACTCTTCTCCTTCATGAGCTGAAAGATCCGCTGCCATGACTCGTTGTCGGCCACGATCACCATGCCGCGAAAGATCCGGCGATTGGTCGGCGTGCTGAAAATCGTGGGACTGAGCACGCGGTCGAGCAGCTGATCCGACGGCGAGTGGTCGACCAGGATCAGGTCGCGCGCGCGACGAGCATACTCGGAGCCGAGATGGGTCTCGAACCGGCTCTCCCAATACGAATGTCCGAGCGCCGACGTGCTCGAGGTGACGGCGAGCTGGTGCGGCACGAAATAGTTGTGCGCGACCGAATCCGCCGCCAAGTGCGCCAGGTAGCCGAGGCCGAAGGCACGAAGCCGCTCGTCGCCGGCGCGGTGGAGAATCTCGAACCCTACGTTCCACGAGTGACAATGCCGGCCGACCGGCGCGTACTTCTTGGCGATGCTCGTGTCGGCGGCGATGGAGCCGTACAGGAAGTCGAACGGAAATTCGCTGAGTAGCGCCGCGATCGCGGGCGGCAGCGCCGCCAGCGATCGAATGACCGCTTCGCCGAGGAACACGTGGGTCCCCGGCGTCCAGGCGTGCGCCACGCCCGGCGCCACGATGAGCGTCGCCACGGCGATGAGTGCGCAACGGAGGAGCAGGCGGCTCGCAGGCCGCCGGCTCGTCGTCTCAGATCCCAAGCCGCTTTCGCTGCCGTTTGATGGCGCGCCGCAAATCCTTCAGCTCGGACTCCACCGCATCGTCGATTGCCTCTCGCGCGTGGCCGACGTAGTCCGAGACCTGCTCGCGCAGGTCCTCGCTACGATCCCACAGGTCCTCGCCGCGGTCGGCTGCCCATCGAGCGCCGGCTGACGCCGCGCGGCCTGCGTGGCGTCCGGCCCAGCCGGCTCCCAGCGCAACGCCGCTCAGAACGGGCGACACCGGCCGTCGCCCGGACGGTCCGCGGCGCATGATGAACGTGAGGCCCGCGCCGACGGCAAGCCCGATCAGCGCGGCGGTGAGAAGGTCGTATTCGGTGTCATGCCCGCCGCCGGCCGGCTCGCGGACGGATACGCGGGGCTGCTGCGAGCGACGTCGCGGACGGTTCGGAACTGCCGTCGTCTCCATTCGGCTCCTCCTGAATCTCGGTGTCCTCGGCCAATTCGGCCGGATCGAGCTCTTCAGACGCAAGGTCC
>DATISA010000029.1:0-3218 GCA_035469245.1 Gemmatimonadaceae bacterium | reverse complement strand
CTCGCCGACTACCACACGAAGATCCACATCGGTGACGCCGTCGAGCTCGAGCTGCAGGTGATGAGCAATCCCGTCACGCACGCCGAAGTGCATCCCGAGTTCGTCCTTCCCGAAGGACTCGTCGTGAAGGGCGGGAAGCTCGCCGCGTCGCGCGTGTTCAGGCTTCGGTCGAAGGTCAGCTACGACCACTCGGGGCAGTACGCGGCGTTCGCACCGTTTTCCTATTCGTCGCCGTAGCGCGGTTCGGCCGACGGTCCGGCGCTCGCTACGGCGTCACCGTCATCTCCGACCGGCCGCCGGTCGTCTTGGACCAATAGACGATCCAGTGCTGTGCGATGTTGTTGGCCGACGAGACGAGCTCCGGCGTCGGCTGCTCACCGTGCATCGTCATGACGACGATTGCCGTGTTGAATTTCTTTTGCGCGTGGTCGAAGTCCGGCACGCGCGGGCCCATCGCCGCGATCACGTCCTGAATCGTGACGACGGTCTTGTCGCCCTTGTAGATCGGGTGGCCCTCGGCGTCCTGCTGGGTGGTGCGCTGGAGGTTGCGCAGGATGAAGAAGGGCGGCACCTCTTCCGGCTTCGCCAGACCCATGAGGTAAAGGCCGAGCCACGAGTACCCCTTGGCCGGTGAGTAGTAGTCACGGTCGAGCTGCGTGTACGTACCGTCGCCGTTGTCCTTCCATGTGCTGCCGCCCATCGCGTCGGCCTCGATGGGCCGCGAATAGGGAAAGGCGGCGGGCAGGTGGACACCGGTCGCCCAGTGCACGGGCCCGAGGTTGATCGTATCGCCATTCACGATCGCGCGGGCGTCTGCCGCCCATCGATGGCCCAACTCGTGGCCAATCTGCGACATCGCGTAGTCGTAGTTGCTCATGCGACCGTCGGGAGATCGCTCCTGAATCTGCACGGCGGCGGTCGACACCGGTTCCACGTACATCCATTGGAGCTGACCCTTGCTGCAGTAATTCTCCAACCCGTTCGTGCTCGATCCGATGCCCGACACGTTGCCGCCGCGCGGGCCAGTGCTCGGCGTGCCCCCTTCCGGATTGTCGACGCGGAAATCGGAGTACGAGGCGATGAAGTCGAACCTGTCGCCCAAAGCTGTGATGACTGAGCAGGCGACATCCTGCGCCCGGGGAATCTCGGGCCAGTGAAAGCCTTCGTACACGACGGGGAACGGGCCGTCTTTTCTCTTCGCGGACGAAAGATCCATCTCCGGCGAACGAATGCCGCTCAGCGCCAGCGGGCGCGCCGACACTCGATCCACCACCGATGCCGGCGTCCCGGCTGCGGCATCGGCGAAAACGAAGACGCGCGTCACGCCGGAAAGCTCCAGCGGAAGGATGCCTTTGACCGAGATCGTGTTTCCCGCGACCGTCACCTGCGGCTCGACGCCGGGACCCGACGCGACGTAGCGAGGCGAAAAGCCGCCTCGCCCGCCGCCGCCGCTCCCACGTCCGCCCCCCACACCACGGATCGTCCACACGACCGCGGCGTTTGCGAGATCGGCCGACGGCTCCTTCCTGTCGAGCACGACACGATACGTCACGCCGTTGATGCTCGAGTCGCCTTCCGGGAGAATCGCGCCCCGCGTTTCGATCGTGGCCTCGAGAAAGAGTCCGTCGATCGCCGAGAGCGTGACCTTCTTCACGTCGAGATTCGGCGCGACCGTAGAGTCCTCTGCGTCAGTTATTGTTGCGAGCGTTTTCGCGACGCCCGCGTTGACGACCGGGAACACCCCGACCACGGCGTCGCGGGCCGAAACTTCATTGTATGAGAGTTCGATGACACCGCTCTTATGAAGCACGGCTTGCATGCGGTTCACCGTCGGCGTCCACGTAAAGGCCTGGATCCCGCCCGATGGCTCGGTGAGCGCCCATGTCACCACGACCCGATCGGGGAGCTCCTTCGCGAACCGCTGGCCGTTGAGATTGGGTTTGACGAACGCCGCGATGCCGGGGATCATGCCGATGAACGTTCGACCCACTGTCTGCAGCGTTGGATAGCGCTCCATCGCGAATCCGGCCCGCGCCGAGAAGCCAGCGCCGGTACGGTTGCCCGCTGGAGCGCCGCCTCTCCCACGCCCGCCTGCGCTCTGCATGGGACCGAAGGTCACCGCTCCATTGGCGACGTTGAGCGTGTCCCAGGTCTTGCCGGAAAACGGAAACGCGAAGTTCCTGAGCGGGACCGTGCCGCCGGTCAGCGCTGAGCCGAAGTCGCCGTCCCACTCCAGGCCAATGTTTTCGATCCGGTACCCCGTGCCGTCCGGAGTGAACCGCAGCGTTCGATGGTCGAGATCGAACGGGCGCTCGGGTGCGACCGCGCCGCTGTCGAGTTCGAGGTGAATCACGTTGCCGATCGTCGTGACTTTTCCGATCGGGCGACCTGGTTGCCGCTGGGCCAGCAGACAGGTCGGTGCGGCGAGAGCCAGGAGGATGGAAAGGCGGCGCATTGCATTCATGATCGTGCTCGACCGTTGGTGAATGCCGGTGGCTGAACAGTACAATTAATGGAGGTCACGGGCTTGGCGTGACAGTGGGTCCTATGGGCCCGACGGCGGCAGCTGCTCAACGCAGATCGATCGGCAATCTGCAACCCGGGCGTGCGGGACGTAGATTCGACGACCTCGTCAAGCCGGGCAGAATCCTGTTGGACGCAACGAGCTTCGGTATCGCACTCCTTCTCATCGGTGCTTCCCCGGTCTGCCCGGCGCAATCTCCGGCTGGTGCACGCGCGCCGGCGGAGTCTGCAAAGCCGAAGACGCTGGCGCTGACCTGGCGACCGACGAGCGATGGTTCTTCCGAAGTGGTGGCCGTGGTCGTCGCGGAGACGCTGTCGTCCGCCGCCGACCCGCGCGCGCTGTCGCTGCGCGCTCCGGTCACGTATGCCGGTGTGCGCGGCATCGCCGATCGCGTACAGCATCTGACGGTTCGCGATTCGATCGGTGATGTCCCGCTCGAGGCAAGCGACGAGCCTGCCGATCCAGGCGGGTTTCCGAACTACCGTCACTGGCGCGCGACGCGGCCGGTGCACGGCGCGATCGCTGTGTCGTATCGTGCGCTCGTCCAGCCACCGCCCGGCCGCGGTCCTCCCTTTGGCATTCGAGCGTACGCTGGTGGCGTGACCGGCGCGGGCTCGGGATTCCTCGTGCTCCCCGAGCATCAAGGACGCGTGCGCTCCCGCGTGCATTGGGACTTGAGCGATCTGGCAAGCGG
>DATISA010000028.1:0-5309 GCA_035469245.1 Gemmatimonadaceae bacterium | reverse complement strand
CGCGTCGACGTAGCGTTGGAGCGACCCGGAACCAGAGGCAGATCTGCCCGCACGCTCTCGCTCGCTCACGCCCGACACCTCCGGCGCATCCAAGGCCGACATTCTCGAGCTGACGGAAAAGCTCAACGTCCGCTTCATGCGTCTGCAGTTCACCGACATCCTCGGCATCAACAAGAACGTCGAGATTCCGTCGTCCCAGTTCGAGAAGGCGCTGGCCGGCGACATCATGTTCGACGGATCCTCGATCGAAGGCTTCGTCCGCATCGAGGAGTCGGATATGCTGCTCGTTCCGGACCTCGACACCTTCCTCGTGTTCCCGTGGGGAGATCCCGACAACAGGATCTGCCGGCTGATCTGCGACATCTACAGTCCAGGCGGCGAACCGTTCACGGGCGATCCGCGCGGCACGCTCAAATCCGTGCTGGCGAAGGCACACTCGATGGGCTTCACAATGAACGCCGGCATGGAGGCGGAGTTCTTTCTCTTCAAGCCTGATGCCTCAGGCCAAGCGACGACGGCGACCCACGACGTCGGCGGCTACTTCGACCTGGCACCAGCGGATCTCGGTGAAGACGCGCGTCGCGCGATGGTCGACATGCTTGAGCGAATGGGCTTCGAGGTCGAAGCGGCGCATCACGAGGTCGCGCACGGCCAGCACGAGATCGATTTTCGGTATGCGGACGCGCTCAAGACCGCCGACAACATCGCGACGTTCCGCTTCGTGGTGAAGCATGTCGCGACCCAATTCGGATTGCTCGCGTCGTTCATGCCGAAACCGGTGTACGGGCAGAACGGGAGCGGGATGCACACGCATCAATCGCTCTTCCGCGGCAAGGAAAACGCATTCTGGGATCAGCAAGCCCAGTGGGAGCTGTCGGAGACGGCGCTCCACTACGTGGGTGGGCTGTTGCGGCACGCGCGTGGCATGTGCGCAATCACGAATCCGCTGGTGAACTCGTACAAGCGGCTCGTGCCGGGCTATGAGGCGCCGGTCAACGTCGCGTGGTCGATGCGGAACCGATCCCCGCTGATTCGAGTTCCGGACAGGCGGGGGACGGGGACGCGGATCGAGCTGCGGTCACCCGATCCATCGGCGAACCCGTACCTCGCGCTGGCGGTGATGCTGGCGGCGGGGCTCGACGGCGTCGAGACGAACGCGGACCATCGCGAGCCGGTGAACGAGAACATCTGGGAGATGAGCTTTCGCGAAAAGCGGCGACTTCGCATCGACGACCTGCCGCACGATCTGAACGAAGCGCTGGACGAGTTGGAGAAGGATGACGTGATCAACGCGGCGCTCGGCAAGCACATCGCGACACACTTCGTGGCGGCCAAGCGGCAGGAATGGCGGGAGTACATCACTCAGGTGAGCGCCTGGGAGTTGGAGAGCTACCTGGAGAAGTACTGAGGATGTAATGGAGACTGTTCGGACGACAATCGGTGTTCGCGACGCGGAGCCCGGGGACGCCGAGGCGCTCGCACGCCTCTGCGGAGCACTCGGCTACCCATCATCGCCGGCCGAGGTGACGACGCGGCTCGCGCGGATGGTGCAGAGCGGGGCACGCGCGCTGGTCGCGACGAGCGGGGTCGAGGTGGTCGGCCTGGCGACGGTGCACCTTCGTACCATGATCAACCACGCGGCGCCGCTGGCTCAGCTGACCCTTCTCGTGGTCGCTGAGGAGCGGCGCAGTCAAGGCGTCGGCCGAGCACTGGTCGACGAGGCCGAGGCGTGGGCGAAGGCGCAGGGCTGTCGGCGCATCATCGTCACGACGGCGTTGCACCGTGCTGGTGCGCACGCTTTCTACGAGCGAATCGGCTACGCGCACACAGGTCGGCGCTACGGAAAAGATTTCGCCTGATTCTCGCAACCACGGAGATCGCATGCACAGGCTGCGGCAGTGGTACGCGTCACTCCCCCGGATTCGGAGCCTCCGTGCCGCGGCCGTTCTCCTGCCGCTGACGCTCACGGCATCGATCGCGTTCCGCGGCGCGCCACCGACGTACGAGGTCTATGCCATCCGCTACGCGACGATTCCGAACTTCCGTGTCGCCAGCCTGGTGGCGGGCGCGGACACGAGCCGCCGGATGGACATCGCGATGATGGTCTGGCTGCTCGAGGGATCGGACGGCCGGAAGGTTCTCGTGGACGCGGGGTTTCATCGTGACGATTTCGTGCGTCGCTGGCATCCGGCGGACTACATGACGCCGAGCGAAGCCGTCTCACGCCTCGGTGTACGGCCCGACGACATCAGCGACGTGATCATCTCTCACGTGCACTGGGACCACCTCGACGGCATCGATCTCTTCCCGAAGGCGCGCGTATGGCTACAGCGTGAAGAGTTCGAGCACCATCTCGATTCGGCGGGAACGGTGAAGGACCGAGCGATCGATGCGGGCGACGCGAAAGTGCTCGCCGACATCGCGCGGCAAGGACGGTTGATGCTCATCGACGGCGACGGCAAGGAGATCCTGACCGGCATCACCGTGTATACCGGCGGAAAACACACTTTCGCGTCGCAGTATGCCTCGGTTCGAAGCGCTGCGGGGATGGTGGTGGTGGCCTCGGACAATGCGTACCTCTACGAGAATCTCGCGAAGCACGCACCGATCGCGCAGACGCTGGATTCGGTGTCGAACCTTGCGGCCCAGCGGCGAATGCTGAGCATCGCGAGCAATCCGCGGTTGATCGTGCCGGGACATGATCCTGGCGTGTTCGACCGCTTTCCGACCCCCGGGAAGGGAATCGCGCTGATTCACTGAATCGCGCGGAACGGACCCGCCGGACGCGTCAGGCCATCGTCGCCGCGGGCTCGAGATCGATCCGCGCCGTGGCGTCCGCGGGCCGAGAAGAGCGGGGGACTGTTACGGTGAATGTCGAGCCGTGTCCGACGGCGCTCGAGACCGTGACGTCGGCGTCCATGCCACGCGCGAGCTCGCGGCTGATTGCGAGCCCGAGCCCCACGCCCTCGTCCGGGCGACTGAACGCACGATCGCCCTGCACGAAGGGTTCGAAAATCTGCTCGAGACGGCCGGCGGGAATTCCCGGTCCGGTGTCGCGAACGTGAATGCGCGCGTGTGTCGAATCGAGATCGGTCGTCACCGCGATCTGGCCGCCGTCCCGCGTGTATTTGATGGCATTCCCGACGAGATTCAGCAGAACCTGCGAGAGCCGCGCGCGATCGGTGCGAACGAACACGCCCGACGGTTGTGTCGCCGGAGTAAAGCGGAGCGCGCGCGACCGCAGTTGCGGCTCGGCCAGCGCGGCGATGCCGGCGAGGATCTCATCGAGTGCCACATCCTCGATGTCAAATTGCACGCGCCCGGCGTCGATTCGAGCGAAGTCGAGCAGATCGGTAATGAGCGCCAGCAGGTGGGCCTGGCTGCGCTCGATCCGCTCGAGCGCTTCGCGCTGTGCCGGCGCGAGCGGACCGTGGACGCCCATCTGCAGGAGCTGCGCGTAGCCGCCGATCGCGTTGAGTGGAGTGCGGAGCTCGTGGCTCATCATCGCGAGAAAGTCGCTCTTCGCGGAATTCGCCGCCTCGGCTTCACGCCGCGCCGCGTCGGCTTCAGTGGCGCGCTGCTCGAGCTCGTGTCGCGCCAAAGCGACCTGACGCGCCATTGCGTCGAAGCTCGCGGCCAGCCGGCCCAGCTCGTCCCCGCCGCCCAGCCCGGGACGCTCGTACGTACCGCGCGATACGGATTCCACGGCAACGGTGAGCTTTGCCAAGGGGCGCGTGATCCGGCGGCTGAGGAACAGCGACACCAGCGCGCCGACGACGAGGACGAGGGCGCTCAACGGGATCAACAGCGACAGCGTGCGAGTCACTCGCGGCGCCATCACCGAGGTGACCGGCGACTCGAGGACAGCAACCCAAGGCGCGTTGGCGATGGCCGCCTCTTCGACGAAGACGCGACCGACGCCGGGCCGGTCGGCGTTGAGTCCGGTCTTGGTTCGAATGCGATGCTGCGGTGGCGCGACCAGTGTGTTGGGCGGTCCGACCCAGACTGATCCGTCGGCGTTGCGCATGTACAGGCGGACGTCGTTCAGCAGTAACTGCCGGAGCCGATCGAGAGCCTCACGCTGGCTGGTGATGAACCGTGGCTGAGCGAGGTACCCGATCCGAACGCCATCGGAAACGACCGGCGCGATGACCCAAAAACGGGCGCGACCGGTTCTGGAATCGAGCGGGGTGAAGTAAATGTTGCGCGACGTGTCCGAGGCACTTTCCCGGATGACGTTGATTGGCAGGTCAGTGGGGGACAGAGCGCGGCCCAACCCGAGCAACTCGGTTCCTTTCACGTCCCAGAGCTGGATGGGTCGGGCCGTGTCGGACGGGGGAACGAGCTGCTCGAGCGCGCGACGCGCGGCCGCGACGTGTGGCTCAGGCAGGCGGCCGGCGTGGGCCTCCAGCACCACACGCTGAATCGCGGGGTCGTCCGCCACACGGCGGAAGAGTCTCGCGCGCTCGTCGAGCGCTTGACCGATATCGAGTGAGACCTGACGAACGCCGTGGTACATGCGGTCGCGGACGGTGGCTTCAGCGCGACCGCGGAGTACCAAATACGTGGACAGCAGCAGAACAGCGAGGGCGGCGCCGATTCCGCACGTCATGATCAGCGGAAGCTTCCACTCGAGCGAGAGTGACTGCCACCGGTCGTGCCGGGCGCGCCGTGTCGGGGGCATTCGCCCCAACCTACCGGCGGCCGCGCGAGCAGCAAGCGGGCGCGTCAGCGCGAGTCGCGCGCCGAGGCAGAAGTCGCATGATTGCGCCGTTGCTCCGCGGGGTGTGGCGCGTTCTGCCGCTCGGCGTGTCCGAGGTTGAACGCGGTGCTGAGGAGCGCGATGTGCGAGAAGGCCTGCGGAAAGTTGCCGACCTGCCGGCAGACCCGGTGATCGTATTCCTCGGACAGGAGCCCGACATCGTTGCGGAGATCGAGCAGCCGATCGAACACACGCAGTGCGTCGTCGCGCCGGCCCAGGAGGACGTAGTTGTCGGCGAGCCAGAAGCTGCAGGCCAGAAAGGCGCCCTCGCCCGCGGGCAGCCCGTCATCGGTTTGCGCGCTGTCGTAGCGAAGGACGAACCCGTCGAGCAGGAGATGCTGTTCGACGAACGCGACGGTGCTCGCGACGCGTGGATCGGAGGGGGGAAGGAAGCCGACGAGTGGAATGAGAAGCACACTCGCATCGGCGAGTTCCGAGCCGTAGGACTGCACGAAGGCCTCGTGCTTACTGCTGTACGCATTGCGGCAAACATCGGCGTGAATCTCGTCGCGAATGGACCGCCAACGGTCGATCGGTCCGGCGAGCC
>DATISA010000027.1:0-8828 GCA_035469245.1 Gemmatimonadaceae bacterium | reverse complement strand
ACGCCGATTCGCACGAGCATCGCGCGATCCTCGGCGCGCCGCATGGCGTCACGCGCGACTCCGCGGAACGGATGCGGCGTGTAGCCCAGCGAATCGAGCGTCTCGGCGATGGCGGAGAGTCGCACACTCGATGGATTCCACACCACACGCGCCAACGAACGGCGGATCTCCAGCTCGGCGCGAACTACGCCGGGAATCAACAGCGGCGCGCGCTCGACGAGCCACACGCACGACGCGCAGTGGACGCCTTCCAGATAGAGCTCGACCTCTGCCATTCCGCCCGGCAACGGACGCACGTAGAGCTCCTGGAACACCGAGTGATCGAACTCCTCGAACCGCCGACCGCTCGCCCTGACCGGCGCGACGCGACGCTCCGCGAAGTCGTAGTAGTGCTCGAGACCGTGCTCGTGCAGGATCGAGTACGCTGCTCGACAACCGCCGCAACAGAACTGGGTCGTCTCATTCGCCTCGATCAATCCGCTTGGCACATCCAGGCCGCAGTGCGCGCACGTTGCCGTCGCTCGCGGCGCGGCAAGCGATTCTCGCCCGATCGCCTCAGCGACTGACATGGATCGGTGCCAAGTGGGCGTGGCCAGTCACGGCCGGCGCGTGCAACTTTCCGGCGAGTGAGAGGAATCCGAGCGCCAGCACGACCACCGCGCTCACCAGGGGAAGCCGCTTCTGAAACGGGCCGAGTAGTCGGTCGGCGCTCACGGCAACGAGCGACATCGTCGGCACGGTTCCGATCCAGAACGCGAGCATCACTGACACGCCGGCGATCGCGCTGCCAGTGCCTCCCGCGACCACGACGAACATGTACAACCAGCCGCAAGGCAACAGCGTGGTGAGCATTCCGATCAGCCCCGCGCGAGTCGTCGCGCCGAGGTCTCGCGCCGCGAGGAGACCCTGCCCGAGCAGCCTTCGCGCCCACTCCGGCGCGAGCGTCACCGGAACGCGCGCGCCGAGCGACGCGCCAATCGTGCTTGCTGCCCACAGGATCATCAGCAAGCCGGCGAGCGCCGCCGCCGGTCTGGCGATTCCCGCGACGGGTGACAGCTCGTTCACGCGCGAGCCAAGCGTGCCGGCAAGTGCGCCCAGCATGAGATACGATGCGAGGCGTCCGCCATTGTACGCGGCGTGCGCGCGCCATGCACCGCCCGTGAGCGGTCGGCGATACAGGCACGTGAACGCGCCGCACATCGCCGCGCAGTGCACGCTTCCCAGCAGGCTCGCCACGAGCACACCAACGACGAGCGTCACGACTTTCGCTCGGTGACGGCCTCGATGCGGCGCGTGTTGGTGAAGTGCTCGCGTCCGCGGCGCACGTCGAAGCGAAGTTCCCACTCGCCCGCGTATGCGATCGGCAACTGCACCGAGTAGTCAGTCGTGTCGTGCGCCAGAGTCGCCTGTACGACCTGCGACGCGCGCGCGTTGAAGAATGCCGCCACGCGCACCGTCGCGTCGCGGATCGGCGCGCCCGCCGAATCGACGAGCACCACGTCCAGACGGCTCTCGCCATTCGGCGTGACCACCGCGAGCCGTGGCTCGAGCCGCCAGCCGAGACGCTGGTTCTCGCGCGCTTGCGCCATCGTGCTGTCCCAGGCGATCGCTTTCTCGTAGTAGTTCGGCTCGATCGAGAACGACGGATCGCTCCCCGCCACCACGGCCAGCCACACGTTTCCGGCCACGGTCGCGCCGAGGATCGTCGCGACGCCGATCGGCCACCACGCGCCGCGCTTCATGGCGAGTGCTCTCCGGTGCGCTCACGATCCCGGTCCGAGTGGTCGTCGTGTTCGGGACCAACCAGCCGATACGGGAACGTCTCGCGATAGCCCGCGCCGTCAGAGACCGTGAACGACACGTGGCGCTCCCCGTCGTGGAACGCCGACGTGGGAAGCAGGATGAACAGGCTCGCCGTCTCCGTGGCGCCGGAGGCGACGGCGAGCGGGAGCGCCGGCGCAATGACCTGCGCGCGCTCGACGCTGTCGAGGCTCACGCTGTAGCTGCGATCGCTATGCGAACGATTGGTGATCTTGACGCGCACCTGGTTCGCGACGCGACCGTCCGCCTCGACCACGTACGGTTCGCCCATTCCGCGCAACACCGTTACGTCGGCCGGCGCCTTGGTACCGAGCGTGTACACGAATCCGCCCAGGCTCAGCACCAGCGCCAGCGGGTACAGCACCACGCGCGGACGCAAGCGGTGCACCGGCTCACCGGCCAGCGCGGCCGACGACGAGTATCGAATCAGCCCCGGTGGCTTGCCAATTCGCGCCATGATCTCGTCGCACGCGTCCGCGCACTGCGTGCAGTGGATGCACTCCATCTGCAGCCCGTCGCGAATGTCGATTCCGGTGGGACAGGTGATCGTGCACGCGCCGCAGTCGATGCAATCGCCCGCTGTCGCGGGCCGCGTCTTCCCTTTGGCGCGCGGCTCACCGCGCTTGGTATCGTACGCCACGATGAGCGACTGCCGGTCGAGCAGCACCGACTGAAAACGCCCGTATGGGCAGGCGACCAGGCAAGTCTGCTCACGGAAAAAGGTGAAGTCGAACATGATCGCCGCCGTCACCATCGCCATGATCACGAACGACGTCGGATGTTGCACGGGCGACCGGCGCACCCACACCGCCAGCTGGTCGACACCCACGAAGTAAGCCAGGAACGTGTGCGCGAGGAACAATGCCAGCGTCACATAGACGGCGTACTTCGCCAGCCGCCGTGCATGGAGCTGGCCGCGCATGTGCTGCTTGTCGAGCTGCATCGACCCGCTCCGGCCGCCCTCGAGCCATCGCTCGATCGGCCGGAAGAGGAATTCCATGTATACGGTCTGCGGACAGGCCCACCCGCACCACACCCGCCCGAACAGGGCCGTCGCCAAAAAGATCGCGATCAACAAGCTCGCCATCAGCAGCATGAGCAACAGCGTGTCCGTCGGCAAAAACGTCGTGCCAAAGAACGTGAACTCGCGTCGCGGCAGGTCGAGCAGGATGATCGGCTTCCCTCCCATCCGGAGATACGGGATGATGAAGAAGACGACCATCAATACGTATGCGACCACGCGCCGTCTACGGAAGAATTTCCCGGGCGACAGCTTGGGACGAAGCCAGCGGCGCGAGCCGTCCTCGTTCAGCGTCGGAAGTACGCGCCCCACGGCCGCCGGGGCGGTCATTTTCCCGCCACCTGCACGCCTTGCGGCGCCTTGGGTGTCTTCGGTGTCGTGCCCTCGAGCGACTTCACGTACACGACGACTGCCTTCACCTGGTCGGGCTTGAGCAGTTTGCCCCAGTTCGGCATACCCTTGGCCAGTACGCCTTCGTTCACGGTTTTATAAATCTCCGGCAGCGTGTTGCCGTGCAGCCAGTAGCTGTCCGTCAGATTCGGCCCAATGACGCCGCCGCCATCCGGACCGTGGCAGGGCGTGCAGTTCGTCCCGAACACCGCCTTCCCGGCCGCCAGCACCGACGCATCCTTGCTCGCCGCGACGAGGGCCGCCGCGTCCAGGCCGCCACTCCCCTGCGGCCAGCGTTTGGCCGCATCGGCGAGTTGCTGCTGGTACTCCTTCACCCTGCCGGGTCCGCGGATCATCCCGGTGGGATCGAACGCATACACGATCGCGAACGCGATCGTCGCGTAAAAGATCCACACCCACCAGCGCGGCAGCGGGTTGTCGTATTCCTGAATCCCGTCGTAGGCGTGGTCGAGCAAGTGCTCCTGCCTCGGATCATCGGTCATCTATTGCTCCTCGCGCACCCTGCGCGGCGGAAGGCGTCACGTGCGCGCTCGAGCCATCGTCCAGCGGGAGCCGCGCTTCGCGCGCGAAGCTCGTTTTCCGCGCGAACAGCACGCGGAGGCCGATGGCGACGAACACGAGAAAGAAGATGATGAGCGCGACTTCGGCGTAGCCGGCGAGCCCGGCGCCGCTCACGACGTCGGAAATGGATTTCACTGGCCGCCCCCCGCCCCCGCGGTTGCCACAGCCGGTGTCTTGATGTCGCGCCCTAATCGCTGCAGATACGCCGTGAGCGCAACGATCTCTTTGCGCTCGAGGCCGGCCGGTCCACCTTCCTGCGCAATGCCGGCGGCGATCTGTCTGGCCTGTGTCTCCGCCATCTGTCGCGCCACCCCCTCCTTCACCGCGTCGCCATACGGCACGCCGAGCATCGCCATCGCGTCGACTCGGCGCTGGATCGTGCCGAACGCGAGATCCGTCGTCAGCAGTTGCGGATACGCCGGCATGATTGAGCGCGCCGTGATCGACCGCGGATCCTGCATGTGCCGCACGTGCCACAGGTCGGGATACTTTCCACCTTCACGCGCCAGATCCGGCCCGATGCGCCGCGAGCCCCACAGGAATGGATGGTCATACACGAACTCGCCGGGCTTGGAGTACTCGCCGAACCGCTCCGTCTCGTACCTGAACGGCCGCACCATCTGCGAGTGGCAGTTGAAGCAGCCCTCGCGAATGTAGATGTCCCGCCCCGCCAGCTCGAGCGGCGTGTACGGCTTCACCGACGCGATGGTCGGGACGTTCGACCGAATGAGGAACGTCGGAATGATCTCGAACAGTGAGGCCACCGCGACCGCGACGACCGTCATCACGCTGAACACGACCCAGCGGCGCTCCCACGTACGGTGCCAGTTCATCGAGAGGAAAGCGGTGACGGGCGACGGGCGGCTGGCGGTGGTAGAGGCATGCGCGGGCAGCGGTTCGCCCGCCGCCGGCCACCCGTCGCCCGTCGCCAGCCGTGGCGCCTGAATCACCGGCTCGGCGTACACCGCCGGCCGTGAGCGCCAGGTCATGAGAATGTTCCAGCCGAAGATCAGCATCCCGATGATGTAGAGCGTCCCGCCGACCGCTCGCATCCAGTACATCGGCATCAGCTTCAGAACCGTCTCGATGAAATCCGGATAGGCGAGCCGGCCCGTCGTGTCGAACGCGCGCCACATCAAGCCCTGCGTCACGCCGGCGCTGTAGATCGCGACGACGTAGAGCAGAATTCCGAAGCTCGCCACCCAGAAATGCAGCTCCGCGAGCTTTTTGCTGTAAAGCTGCGTCTGGAAGAGCCGCGGGAGCAGCCAGTAGATCATCCCGAACGTCAGGAAGCCGTTCCAGCCAAGCGCGCCGGTGTGCACGTGCGCGATGATCCAGTCGGTGTAGTGGGCCAGAGCGTTCACGCTCTTTACCGACAGCATCGGCCCTTCGAACGTCGCCATGCCGTAGGCAGTGATCGCGACGACGAAAAACTTGAGGACCGGTTCCTCGACCACCTTGTGCCATGCGCCGCGCAGCGTCAGCAGGCCGTTGATCATCCCGCCCCACGACGGCATCCACAACATCACGCTGAACAGCATGCCCAGCGTCGACGCCCACTCGGGCAGCGCCGTGTAGTGCAGGTGGTGCGGGCCCGCCCAAATGTACATGAACACCAGCGACCAGAAGTGCAGGATCGACAGCTTGTACGAGTACACCGGTCGCTCGGCGGCTTTCGGCATGAAGTAGTACATCAGGCCGAGGAACGGCGTGGTGAGGAAGAACGCCACGGCGTTGTGGCCGTACCACCATTGCATGAAGGCGTCCTGCACGCCCGCATACATTGAATAGCTCTTGAGCGGCCCGGCGGGTATCGAGAGATTGTTGAAGATGTGCAGCACGGCTACGGTGACGACGCTGGCGATGTAGAACCAGATCGCCACATAGAGGTGTCGCTCCCGGCGCCTGGCGATCGTCCCGAACATGTTGACCGCAAACGCCACCCACACGACCGCGATCGCGATGTCGATCGGCCACTCCAGCTCCGCGTACTCCTTGGCTTGCGTAAAGCCGAGTGGCAGCGTAATGGCCGCGGCGACGATGATCGCCTGCCATCCCCAGAAGTGGAACTTGCTGAGCGCGTCCGAGAACATCCGCGCCTTGCACAGCCGCTGCAGCGAGTAATACGCGCCGGTGAAGAACGCATTCCCGGCGAACGCGAAGATCACTGCGTTGGTGTGCAGCGGGCGCAGTCGGCCAAATGACAGCCACGGCGCGACGTTCATCGATGGAAGCACGAGCTCCAGCGCGATCGTGAGCCCCACGAGCATGCCCACGAGGCCCCACACGAAGGTGGCGAGCATGAACTGGCGGACGACCGCGTCGTCGTACGTGAACGAGTCGAGCAGAGGATTCGGCGACGGTGTGCTCACCGCCGGCGCAAAACCGGCGGTAGCGTCGCGACCCACGGTCGGCGACGCGCCTTCAATTGGTGTCATCGAGCGGCGTCTCGAGGATGAGCGTGAGGCGATGTACGGTGCGCGGGACGGAGCGCCTGGCGTTGGGCGCTCAACCGAACATCGGCGGACGAGGGTCGAAACGGTGTCCGGCGAACTGCCAGAGCCTGTCCGGGATATTCCGACACGTTCCCGCGATCGAACGACGCACGACGCCCGATGAATACACTATTCACGCTGCTCGTCGCGCTCGTCGGCGTCCTCGCCGGCGGCGTCGCATCCATTGCCGGATTCGGCATCGGAAGCCTGCTCACGCCGCTGCTCGCCCTTCGCGTCGGCACTCAGCTCGCCGTCGCTGCCGTCGCGATTCCCCACGTCATCGGCACCATTCAGCGCTTCTGGAAGCTTCGGCGTCACGTCGACCGCCGCGTACTCCTCGGCTTCGGCATCACGAGCGCGGCGGGAGGGCTGATCGGCGCGCTCCTCCACTCCCAAGCGTCGAGCCGATCGCTGGCGATCGTATTCGGCGTGCTGCTCGTGCTCGCCGGCGTTTCCGAGCTCACCGGGTGGATCCAGCGCGTCCGCTGGGGCCGACACGCGGCGTGGATCGCCGGCGCGCTCTCCGGCGCACTCGGCGGTCTGGTCGGCAACCAGGGCGGTATTCGCTCGGCGGCGATGCTCGGCTTCGATGTGCCGAAGGCATCGTTCGTCGCGACCGCAACGGCGATCGCGCTCTGCGTCGACGCGGCACGTCTGCCGGTGTATCTCGCGACACAATCGCGCGGCATCGTCGGCGCTTGGCCGCTGGTTGTCGTGGCTACCGTCGGGGTGATCATCGGCACCGCGTTCGGGACGACGCTTCTCCGCTGGCTGAGCGAGCGAACGTTTCGCCGCATCGTCGCCGTTCTCCTCCTCGCGCTCGGTGTGTACATGCTCGTGCGCGGCGCACGGTAGGAAACCAGCGTCGCCCATTCATCCGCGCCCAACCTCGCGGCGCTACGCGGGGACTGCTACAATTGCGCGCGACTGAGGCTGACCCGGCCACGGCTGCGGCGTCGCTCATCCGTCGAGCGTCGCTTCCCCAACCACTCCCACTCCGACATGCAACGACCGCTGCGCGTTTCGTTGACGATCGTTGCAGTCGTGGCGGCTATCGGCATCGCGACCGCCGCGTGGTCCGCAATGCGCACGTCGCGAAGCACCAACGCCGCGCTACCCGACAGCGGCTACACCACAGCGGCCGTGCGCGAGCTCGAGTTCGCGCCGCGCATCATCTCCACGGGCAGCATCCGTCTGCGGCCGGGGGCGCGCATCGCCGTGGGCGCGCAGGTCTCGGGCGTGGTGAAGACGCTCAGCGTTCGGCAAGGAAGTCGCGTGCGCGCGGGCGAGCTCATCGCGCAACTCGACGATCGCGACGCGCACGCCAGGCTGATTGAAGCCGAAGCGCGGATCGAGGAAACGACGTCGGCCACCGAGCAGGCGACAGAGGAGCTCACGCGCATCGAGGCGCTCGCGCGCTCCGGCGCGATGACACAACAGGAGCTGGTTGCCGCCCGGGCCACCAAGCGCACGGCACAGGCTCGCCTCAACGAAGCCACCGCGGCGCGCGACGTTGCCCGCCTGCAGCTCGAGTACACGCAGATTCGCGCGCCGATCTCGGGCATCGTCGCGAGCATCGCGACGCACGCCGGCGAAACCGTCGCCGCGTCGTTCACCACGCCCAACTTCGTGACCCTCATCGACCCAACGAATCTCGAGTGCGTCGCGCTGGTCGACGAAGCGGACATTGGGCACGTCGCGGCCGGAGACTCCGCCGACTTCACCGTCGATGCCTATCCTGGACGGCGGTTCGTCGGCGTCGTCGAGCATATCGCGCCCGACGCGACGATCGTTTCCGGCGTCGTCGACTACGAGGTCACGATCCGCATCCTTCGCGACCTCGATGCACTCAAGCCGCAGATGACGGCGAGCGTCGGCATCGCGTCCGGCCGCCGACACGCGCTCGTCGTGCCGGCGCGTGCACTGCGTCAGTCCGTCGACGGCGCGTACGTCTGGCAGCGCGATGCCAGCGGCGGCGTGCACCGTGTCGCGGTGCGAGTCGGTGTTCGCCAGCCGGACGTCGTCGAGATCGTCGGCAGACTGCGCGCCGGCGACAACGTACTCACGAGCGGTTTCCCCGACTCACGCTGACCTCTTCGCTCTCCGGGCCCGATCATGATCGATCTCGAACACGTCACGAAGACCTTCGATGGCTTCGGCTCGCCGGTGACCGCGATACGCGACGTCTCGCTGCACGTCGATGCGGGCGAGTTCGTAGCCATCGTCGGCCCGTCCGGTTCGGGAAAGTCGACCCTGCTCCAGATCCTGGGCTGCCTCGACGTGCCATCTTCGGGTCGTTATCGGCTCAATGGCACTGACGTGTCGACGCTCGACGACGACGCGCTCTCGCGGCTTCGCAACGAACACATCGGCTTCGCGTTCCAAAACTTCAACCTCATCCCGCGCACGACCGCCCGCGAGAACGTCGAAACGCCGCTGCTGTACAGCGCACGCGACGACGGTGGCGACGCCCGGGTCGACGAAGTGCTCGCGCGCGTCGGCATGTCGCACCGGGCGAA
>DATISA010000026.1:0-12112 GCA_035469245.1 Gemmatimonadaceae bacterium | reverse complement strand
CACGCCTGGGTCTTTCTTGAGCGCATTGCTGGCGAAGAACAGAAAGACCAGTTGGCGGGAAACGGCGGTCATCGCCACCTCGCCGAACAGCCGCGACTCCTCGCCCAAGCCGTGCTCGACGCCGTGCGCGTAGCCGTCCTGCACGGCTTCGAGGGCGGCGAGGGGCGCCGGGTAATGACCGTGCGTTTTTTCGAGCACGCTCTGGCGCGCTTTCTTGAACACCAATCCGCGGCCGATCGGATTGTGCTCGAGCAGGAGGTTTGCAGGCCCGCCGATGCCCCGCCGCGGCGCCCGGCGGCGCCCGTCACCGAGGGCGCGGGCGCGGTCGATCGCGATCTCGCGCAGGATCGCCGGGTGGACCATCTCCTCGACGAGTCC
Organism: Gemmatimonadaceae bacterium; assembly: GCA_035469245.1. Taxonomy (GTDB): domain Bacteria; phylum Gemmatimonadota; class Gemmatimonadetes; order Gemmatimonadales; family Gemmatimonadaceae; genus JAQBQB01. Next base: position 11,734 of record DATISA010000026.1, on the reverse strand, counting down.
CATTTGCAGCGCGCGCTTGGCGCGGACGCTCCTCCCCGTAAGAATCATGTCGAGCGCGGCCTGGAGGCCGACGCGGCGCGGCAGACGCTGCGTGCCGCCCATGGCCGGAATGAGGCCGAGCTGCACTTCGGGGAGCGAAAACGTGGTCTTGGGGTGATCGGTGCAAATGCGATAGCGGCAGGCCAGCACGGTCTCGAGGCCGCCGCCGAGGCACGCTCCGTGGATCGCCGCCACGACCGGTACGCGGAGCGCCTCGAGACGCCCGAGCAGCTCCTGCCCCATGCGGCTCAACCGCTCGGCATCCGCCGCGGTGCGGAGCGTCGTGAACTGCTCGATGTCGGCGCCGGCGATGAACCCGTCTGGTTTGCCGGACCTCAGTACGACTCCTTTGATGAGCGAATCATCAGTAACCCGGTGAAACACCGTTTCGAATTCGCCGATCAGTTCGGGGCCGAGCGTGTTGACCGCCTCACCCGGACGGTCGATCGTGACGACGAGGACGTCGTCGACGACGTCGGTGACGAGCGCCGGGCCGGCGTACGGCACGGATTCCACGCGCGTATCAGTCATGCGCGCTCGATCACCATAGCGTGGCCCATACCGCCCGCGGCACACACGGTGAGCAATCCGAACTGGCCGCCGCGCCGAACGAGCTCGTTGGCGAGCGTGGTGAGAATGCGCGCGCCCGTCGCTCCGAATGGGTGCCCGATCGCAATGGAGCCGCCCATCACGTTCAGCTTCGAGCGATCCACCTCGCCCACTGGCTCGGAGAAACCCGCTCGCGCGGCCCATTCGCGCGACACGAAGCCCGCGAGATTGCAGAGCACTTGCGCGGCGAACGCCTCGTGCATGTCGATCAGATCCATGTCTGCGAGGGTCAGGCCAGCGCGCTGCAATGCCAGGGGCGCCGCGAGCACCGGCGCCATCAGCAGCTGCTCGCCCGGGTCGAGCGCGGCATAAGCATACGAGCGAACGAAGGCGAGCGGCGGATAGCCGAGCGTCATCGCGCGTTCCTCGCTCATGAGCAGCACCGCGCTGGCGCCATCGGTGAGTGGGGACGAGTTGCCGGCCGTCACCGTGCCGTATTGCCTGTCGAACACCGGCTTGAGCCCGCGCAATTGCTCGATCGACGTGTCGGTCCGGATTCCGTTGTCCGACGTGAGCGCCACGTCGTATTTCGGCGGCACGTAGACCGGCACGATCTCGGCGGTGAGTCTGCCGTCCTCCGTGCCGACCGCGGCCAGTCGATGCGATCGAAGCGCGAACTGATCCTGCTCTTCACGCGGGATGTGATTGATCTTGGCCATCTTCTCGGCGGATTGCCCCATCGTCTCGCCCGTCGACGGCTCGGCGATGGCCGGTGTGATCGGCACGAGGTCGCGCGGCCGGATGGAGCCGAGGAGGCGGACTCGTTGCGCGGTGCCCTTGGCGCGCGAGAACGCGAGCAGCTTCTCCGACATGCTGCGCGAGTGCAGGATCGGGACGTTGGACAACGACTCCGCGCCACCAGCGATCACGACATCGTGATGTCCGAGCAGGATCTGGTCCGTCGCGTCGGTGATCGCCTGGTTGGCGGAAGCGCAGGCCCGGCCGACCGTGTACGCCTCGCATCCCTTTGGCAGCATCGGCAACAGCGACACTTCGCGCGCGATGTTCGGCGCGGTCACGGACTGCACGACCGTGCCGTACACGATCGCCTCCACCAACCGCCCCTCGAGATTGGTGCGCTGAATGAGCTCGGCCACGCAGAGTTTCCCGAGCTCGATCGCCGTGAGGTTCTTGAAGGCTGTCCCGGCGCGCGCGAACGGCGTACGAACGCCGGCCACGATGGCGACGCGTCGCCCCGGGGTGCCGAGTGATGGCATGGGTGGAAACTGGCTTAGCTTTGACCCAATGCAAGCCCGGACCGCAACTCGCGCAGAGCGGCTGGCGATGCTCGGCAGCCGCACGTTCGATCTGCTCGTGGTCGGCGGCGGCATCACCGGGTGCGGCATTGCGCGCGAGGCGGCGCTGCACGGCTTGAATGTGGCGCTCGTCGAACAGGACGACTTCGCGAGCGGCACATCGAGCCGTTCGTCGCGGCTCGTGCACGGCGGCGTTCGATATCTCGAGCACGGACACCTCAATCTTGTGTTCGAGTCGAGCCGCGAGCGGCGCGAGCTGCTCGAGATAGCACCGCATCTCGTACATCCGCTCGAGTTCGTCTGGCCGGTGTACGCGGGCGCGCGCATCTCGCTCTGGAAGCTCGGCGCGGGACTGCTCCTCTACGACGCGCTTTCGCTTTTCCGCAACGTCGCGCGGCATCATCGGCTGACTCCCGCCCAGGTACTGGAGAAGGAGCCGGCGCTGGAGACGGAGGGGCTCGTGGGCGGCGCGATCTATTACGACGCCGCGACCAACGACGCGCGACTGACGCTCGCCAACGCGATCGGAGCGTTGGAGGCGGGAGCGGTAGTGCTCAATCACGCGGTCGTCACGGCGCTGTCGATGGATGGCGGCCGAATCACCGGGGCCACGATTCAGGACCGTTTGGGCGGTGGTGCGGTTCAGGTGCGCGCGAGCGTTGTCGTGAACGCCACCGGTCCGTGGAGCGACGACGTTCGGTCGCTCGAAACACCTGGTGTGCCGACCGTTCGCGGAAGCAAGGGCACGCACATCGAGGTGCGACGCGAGCGAGTGGGAAACCGGAACGCGCTCACGCTGCTCTCGCCGGTGGATGGCAGAGTCCTGTTCGCGCTGCCCGCCGGCGCGCATGCGATCATTGGTACGACGGAGACTGATACGGCGGCGGCGCCGGGCGAGGTGCGCGCGTCGATCGAAGATGTGCAGTACCTGCTCGCGGCGGCGAACGCGTTCTTTCCGGCGGCGCGGCTCCAGCCGGACGACGTCGTCAGCGCGTGGGCGGGCATCCGGCCATTGCTGCCCATCGCTGAGGGCTCGGCCGGCGCGGTGACACGCGAGCACGCAATCTCGATCAGCGCGCACGGACTCGTCTCGATCGTGGGCGGCAAGCTGACGACGTATCGCGTGATGGCGCGCGACGTCGTGGCAGCGGCGTTGCGAGTGCTTCGAGGCCGCCGCGTTCGACTGAGACCGAGTGCCCAGCCATTGCCTGGCGGCGAACTGGTGTCGGTCGACGAGTTGGTCGGCGAGATCGCAAGCGTGACAAACGACCCGGTGATCGCAGGTCACCTCGCGACGTCGTTCGGCAGCAGATGGCGAGCCGTGTGGGAGGAGATCGAGGCCCGCGGTGGCCGGGATCGAATCGTCGCCGGGCTGCCATATACCGTCGGGGAGCTCCGCTACTCGCTCCAGCAGGAGATGGCGTACACGTTGGGCGATTTGCTCGTCCGCCGCACGCACATCGCGTTCGAGACGCGCGATCACGGCGAGGGCGTGGCCGAACGCGTCGCCGCGCTCGCGGCGGCGGTACACGGCTGGAGCGCTGACGATGTTCGCGCGGCGGTGCTGGACTATCGGAGCGATGTGACGCGGATGTTTTCCGTCGATCCGTAGGCTGACCGGCCGTGCCACGGCACGGCGCGAGCCCGGTTTTGTGTAAAATCGTTTTACAGTGTGTAAAGAAGCACAGTCAAGAATGTTGGCGATCGCAGCTCGCGTGGCACGGGCTGTCGTCGACGTCTGGCCTTCGGATTCCGGCCGGCGGATACGCGGAGTAATCCTCACGCGACCGGGTGTTCTGGACGTCGCGTCAAACGTCCGCGGCAACTCGCCGGTGTGGAAAAATCAACGTCGTGATACCTCTCCTATAGGATCGTCGTCTCCGAAGTGGCGGAATCATCACCCCCTTTGGAGACCGAGGTTCGCTTGTCTGACGGCGACGGGACGCAGACCACCGAAACTCAAGCTGCATTCGGCTTCGAGAACATCATCGGCGAGAGCCAGCTCATTCGCGACGCGATCAAGCTCGCGTCGCAAGTCGCGGCGGCTCGACGCACGACGGTCCTGCTCACTGGTGAGACGGGAACCGGCAAAGAGCTGTTCGCGCGCGGGATTCACTACGCGAGTCCGGCGGCGGATGAACCGTTCGTCGCGATCAACTGCGCGGCGATTCCCGAGTCGCTGCTCGAGTCGGAACTGTTCGGGCACGAGCGCGGCGCGTTCACCGGGGCACACGCGCGCAAGCAGGGACTGCTCGAGCTGTCCGGCTCCGGAACGCTTTTCCTCGACGAAGTCCACCACCTTCCGCCCACGCTGCAGCCCAAGCTGCTCCGCGCCCTGGAGTCGCGGCAGGTACGGCGGCTCGGCGGATTCGACGAGATCGCGATCGACTGCCGCATCATCGCCTCGGCGAGCCCGATGCTGGAGCAGGTCGTCACCAAGGGCGAGTTCCGCGAAGACCTCTACTACCGCCTGAACGTCTTCTCGATCACGCTTCCCTCGCTGCGCGAGCGGCCCGAGGACATCGAAGCGATCGCGCGGCATTTCCTGACCCAGGAATCCCGCGAGCACCGGCGGCCGAAGGGCTTCGCGCCCGATGCCTACGCCGCGCTTCGCATGCACCGCTGGCCGGGGAACGTCCGTGAGCTCAAGAACGTCATCGAGCGTGCGGCGATCATGAGCGCCGACAGTCCGCTCGTGCACGCCGAACACTTGATGATTCAGCGACGCACCTCGCGGCCCGGCGGTCCACCGGCGATCGGAGAGATCCAGATCCCGGCGGGCGGCAAGCGACTCGAGGACGTGGTCGCCGAAGCCGTGGCGCTCACGCTCAAGTTGACAGGCGGTAATCAAGCCGCTGCCGCGCGCATTCTCGGAATCTCCCGGCCAACCCTCGCCAAGAAGATGAACCGCCCGGCACCGTTCCGCAGCGCGTCGGTCGCCTGAGCCTCATGGGCGTGGAATCGCGGCTGTCGCCGGCGATTCGACTTCTGATCGAAGAGGCCGAACGGGCAGAACGCGGCGGACAGCGGGAGATCGCACTCGAGGAGCGCCTCTACACCGTCGTGATGCAGTGGGCGCATACGATCGAATCGAAGGACGCCTACACGCGCGGACACTGCGAGCGCGTGGCCAGCTATGCGACGGCGCTGGCGCGCGACGTCGGGTTCGACGACATGACGATGTTCTGGTTCCGCATCGGCGCGCTGCTGCACGACGTCGGCAAGATCGTGGTGCCGTCAGAGATCCTGAACAAGCCGGGACGGTTGACCGCCGAAGAGCGCGCGGTCATGGAGCGGCACGCCGCCGCGGGCGCCGATCTGCTGTCGAGCATCGATTTTCCGCGGGACATTCTGCCGATGATCCGCGGACATCACGAACGCTGGGACGGGCGCGGATATCCGGACGGCCTGGCCGGCGAAGCGATTCCACTGTGCGCGCGAATCATCTGCGTCGCTGACGTGTTCGACGCGCTGACGACCGATCGGCCGTATCGCCGCGGCTACTCGCGCGAGAAGGCGATGGAGATCATGGCCGCGGACCGCGACGCGGCGTTCGATTCCGCGCTGTTCACGCGGTTCGAGCGATTGATCGAAGATCCTGTGTTGTGCCCCGAGCGGCTGCCGATCACGGCGGTGAGCTGAGCCGCGATCAGGCTTCTTCCTCGTTGATGTCGTGGATCGTTCTGAGCTCCACGACTCTGAGCTGCCGCACCATCGTGGGCAACTTGAGATAGGCGACGTCGCCGACGCCTTTGCCGAGTAGAGCGCGACCGATGGGCGAAGCCATGGTCACGTGGCCCTCCTCGAACTCCAGCGCATCGCCGAACACGAGATAGTACGTCTCGCGGACGCCCACCTTCTGGTCCTCGAGCACGACTTTGGATCCGAGCCCGACACGGTCGGTCGGAATCTGCGCCGGGTCGATCGACGATAGCTTGCTCAACCGCTGCCGGAGCTGCCCGAGCCTGGCCTGCACGAACTGCTGCCGCTCGAGAGCGGCCTTGTACTCGCTGTTCTCGCGCAGATCGCCGAGCTCGACCGCCTTCCGGATCTCCTGCGGAAGGACGACGTTCAGCTCGTACTGGAGCCGCTCGACTTCCTCCCCGAGCTTCTTCTTGAGTGCCTCGATCATGTCTCGACGCGCGATTTGGCGAGAAAAGTTGAGCGCCCGGCCGGTGGGCCGGGCGCATGTTCCGACTTTTCAGAACATATCCTGCGGCGCACGTCGAGGCAAAGGGCTTGCCGTGGCCGCCCGCGGTGTGGCGCGACCTGGACAGCTCAGCGGTGCATCGGCAGCGTGGTGTCCGATTCCTCCGCCTCGACCGGCTCGCCGCGCGCCCGCTCGAACTCGTCGCGCAAGCGGCGCATCATCTCGTCGCGGCGGTCGTAGAGCCGCTTGAGCGGACGCGGCGCGTGACGCGCGCGTGCGTACGACGTAAGAAGCGGGAGCGCCACGGTGGAATCGAGATAGCACACCACGGCGTCCGGCAGCCGATCCGGATCGATCTTGCCCCAGCTCACCGCTTCGGCGGGTGTGGCGCCGGACAAACCGCCGGTGTCGGGACGCGCGTCGGTGATCTGCAGAAAGTAGTCGTGACCCTTTTCGTCGATGCCGAGGACTTCCTGAATCTGCGGCTCGGTCTGCAGCATGAAGTTCTTGGGGCTCCCGCCGCCGCAGATCAACACGCCTGACTTGCCGCCGCCGCGCTTGGCGGCGAGGACGATCGACGCCGTCTCGTTGACGTCGAGGTTGGGATCGATCGCGCACTTGTTCCCTTCGAGCGCGAGCGCGGCGACGTTCATGCCGATGGACGAATCTCCGGGCGACGACGTGTAGATCGGCACGGCGGCCTGATACGCCGCCGAGAGCAGCGACTTCTGGCCGATGCCCAGCGCGCGCTCGCGCTCGCGCACGTACTTGCCGCACAGATAATGAAACTCGGCGCTCGACATGGCGCGCTGGAATTCCTTGCCCTGGATCACGGTGCGGAAGAATGCGTCGGTCGACAGGAGCACGTCGTAGTCGAAGAAGATGTCGTAGATGCGAACGACGCCCTCCTCGCGCAGCACGACGTCGGACTCCTGTGCGTTGCCGCGGTGCATCGCGAGCCCGAGGCCGAAGTGCGTGTCGTGATAGAGATTCGCACCAGTGGAGATGATCCAGTCGACGAAGCCGCTCTCGATGAGCGGAATGAGCGCCGCCATCCCGAGGCCGGCGGGCGTGAGCGCTCCGGTGAGCGTCATGCCGATGGTGACGTCGGGCTCGAGCATCTTTTTCGTGAAGAGCTGACAGGCTTCGCGCAGCCGCGCCGCGTTGTACGCGAGGAAGGCGTTGTCGATGAGATCCGCGGCGGTTTCTTTGCCGTCGATTGGCCGGGGCTCGATGCGCTCGCCGCGCAGGAACTTGCTGCGCTCGTGCGACGTGTGCTGGCGGCCGGCGCGCTCGCGTTCCTCGGCGGCTCGCTTCTGCGCCGCCTTCGGTCCGGCGGCGGATGGTCGTTCTTTGGGCATCGGGTCGATGATTCAGTATTTACTAAGTGTCGCCGGCGCGTCGCCGGGGCTCGGTCGCCGGCCATGTCCCGGTTTGCGCTTCCCACGCCTGGATCACGGCGTGCGCTGCTTCTTTGGGGTCGTCGGTGAGCAAGATCAAATCCAGATCGCCCGGCGAGATCTTGGCTTCGCCCAGCACGCGCGACTGAAGCCAGCGAATGAGCCCGGCCCAGTAGTGGCGGCCGAACATGATCACGGGGAACTGGTAGATCTTGCCCGTCTGAATGAGCGTCAGCGCCTCGAACGCCTCGTCGAGCGTGCCGAACCCGCCAGGAAAGATGATGAACGCGTTCGAGTATTTGATGAACATCGTCTTCCGGACGAAGAAGTACCGGAAGTTCACCAGCGTGTCGACGTAGGGATTGGCCCCTTGCTCGAACGGCAGCTCGATGTTGCAGCCGATCGACAGGCCGCCGCCCAGCTTGGCGCCTTTGTTGGCGGCCTCCATGATTCCGGGCCCCGCGCCAGTGATGATGGCGAACCCGGACTCGGCAAGCAGACGGGCGACTTCCTGAGCAGCCTGGTACTGCGGGTCGTCGGGGTGCGTCCGCGCCGAGCCGAAGATCGTGACGCCGCGGCGGATGTGCGCAAGGTTGTCGAATCCCTCGATGAACTCACCGGTGATACGGAGCACGCGCCACGGATCAGTCCGCGTGAAATCTTCGCGGTCACTGCCGGCCTGGAGCAGCTTCTCATCCTCGGTAATCGGCGGCGTGAAATCGCGAATCGCGTCGTCGACCACGCGCGCGGCGCCCGCCGAGCGCGCTTCCTGCACTTCAGACGGTGGTGTTCGCCCGGCGGCCCGGTGTCCCGCTTCGGTTCGCTCGCGCAGTCCACGTCGCGCGTCCTTGGAAGCCTCGGCGAGCAATTGTGGACTTGCCTTCTTTCCGCCGGCCGTTCGCGGGGACTTCGGCTTCGCCGAGCGTTTCGGGCGTGGGGGAGGTCGTTCAGCCATGCGTGGAGTTTACGGGGTTGAGGCAGGGGTGCACAGAGGCGAGCTTCACAATACCCACACACCCAAACACGAACATCGAGTGTCCGTCGTCATCCTTCTCGCGGACGGCGCGCGTCCGGACACGCTGGACGCCGCGCTGAACAGCGGCGCCCTGCCGGCGCTGGCTCGGCTGCGCGCTGAGGGTGGGCTGCACACGGTGGCGTCGTGTTTTCCGTCGGTGACGGGGCCGGCGTACGCGCCGTTTCTCATGGGCCGGTTCCCGGGACCAATCGGTCTGCCGGGGCTGCGCTGGTTCGACCGTGAACGGACGCGCTGCCGATTTCCCGACTATACGCGGAGCTACGTGGGCTACCAGATGCGCGCGGTCGACGGCGACATCGATGGCCGTGCACCGACGATTTTCGAGCTGTGCGGTCGTAGCCTCGGCGCGCTCAACGTGATCGGACGCGGGCTGCCCGCGCGCAACCGGATCGGCTCGATCACCGCACGCTCCGCCCTGCGCGGCGCGGTCACGCACTTCACCGGGAACGTCGCGGGCTGGATCCAGATCGATCGCGATGTCGCGCGGGATGTCGCGCAACGGATCCGGGACGACGGGCCGGAGCTGGTATTCGCGGCGTTCACCGGCGTCGACAAGGTATCGCACGCAAAAGGGCAGGATTCGCCGATGGTCCTCGAGGCGCTGCGGATCGTCGATGCTGCCGCAGCCGAGATCCGCGCCGACGCCGAGCAGGCCGGCCGGTGGGACGAGATGTCGCTGTGGATCGTGAGCGACCATGGCCACTCGCGCGTGATGGCGCACGAGAATCTGGCGGGCATCGTCGCGCGAGCCGGCCACCGGACGATGGCGCACCCATGGGTGTACACCGTCGCGGCCGACGTCGCGATCATGGTGAGCGGCAACGCCATGGCGCACCTGTATCTCGACGTGCGGTCGTACGCACGGCCGTCGGCCGTGCACGACGCGCGATGGCGAGCGCTCGCCGACATGCTGTTGTCACGAGAGTCGGTGGATCTGCTCATCGCGCGCGATGGAGAGCGCACGGTCGTGCGTACAGCCGGTCGAGGCGACGCGGCACTGTGGCGCGACGAGCGCGGCTATCACTATCGTCGCGAGTCCGGTGACCCGCTTGGTCTCGGCCGCGACGTGTGCGGCGCCTCGGCCGACGCGGCGTACGACGCGATGTGCGCGACCGACTATCCGGACGGCCTGGTGCAGATCGCGCACCTCGCCGCGTCGCCGCGCGCCGGGGAGATCATTCTCTCGGCGGCGCGCGACTGGGACTTTCGCTCGAAGTACGAGCCGATCCCGCACGTCAGCTCGCACGGTGCGCTGCATCGTGAGCACATGCTCGTGCCGCTGCTGGTGAATCGTCCCGTCGCGACGCGGCCGCGCCGTACGGTGGACGTGATGCCAAGCGCGCTCGCGGCGCTGGGGAAGGCGGCGCCGCCGGGGCTCGATGGGGTGTCGTTCGTTTCGCTAGCTTCCTGACCGTGGAACGTTCAACGACATCCTGGTGGCCGCTGGCGATGCGGCTCGCGTGGCGCGGGTTGCGAAGTCCGCGCACTGGCGCCGCGCTCGTGCGCGTCGGCTGGCGCTTTCGCGCGCGGAACTGGTTCCGGCGATTTCCGTTTCTTCCAATTCCCTCCGCCGAGTATATGCGGTGGCGAATGTACACGGCGTACGGTGACGAGCAGGCCGTTCCGCCGGCTGACGACGTCGTGCGCTACGCGCGGTGGGCGGTGAACAAGCCGTGACAGTCGCGGCGCAGCAGCTCGAGAAACTGATCAAGGCCCAAGCGTACGGGCTCGGCTTCGACCTCGTCGGGATCGCGACGCTTGGGCCGGTCGAGAGTGCGGACGTGTTCGAGCATTGGCTCGCCGAAGGACGCGCTGGCGAAATGGACTATCTCGCGCGCGGCGCCGAGAAGCGGCGCGACACGCGACTGCCGGTGGACGGCGCGAAGAGCGCGATCGTGGTCGGAATGAATTACGGCGGACGCGAACCCTCGGGCCCGGTCGCGCGGTACGCGCGCGGCGACGACTACCACGACGTCATGGTGGAGCGGCTGCGCGCGCTGCACCGGTGGATCGAGCGCGAGCTCGGACACGGCGTCGCCGGAAAAGCGTACGTTGACACCGGGCCGGTGCTCGAGCGTGATCTGGCGCGGCGCGCGGGGCTCGGCTGGTTCGGCAAGAACACGATGCTGATCAATCCGCGTATCGGGTCGTTCTTCTTTCTCGGCGAGCTGCTGGTCGATCTCGAGCTGACGCCGGACGAGGCGTTGGCGACGGATCACTGCGGGACGTGCCGGCGGTGTCTCGATGCATGTCCGACGGGCGCGCTCATGGAGCCGCGCGTTATCGATGCGACGAGGTGCGTATCGTACCTCACGATCGAGCTGAAGGGGGCGATTCCGGAGGAGTTGCGGGCGGAAATCGGCGAGCTGTTGTACGGGTGCGACGTGTGTCAGGAGGTGTGCCCGTTCACCCGTAAATTCTCGCGAACGCTGGCTGAACCGGCGTTCGAGGCCCGGGCAGCGATCGCCGGCAAGGGTGCGCGGACGCTCGCGCGGGATTTCTTGTCCATGTCGCAAGCCGAGTTCTCCGCGTCCTTCAAAGGCTCGCCGATGAAGCGGGCCAAGCTCCGAGGGCTCAAGCGCAACTCGGCAGTCGTGTTGGGGAACGTCGGCTCGGCGGAAGATGTCCCGTCGCTCGTCGCCGCACTCGAGGACCCGGAGCCGCTCGTGCGCGGACAGGCGGCGTGGGCACTTGGAAGAATCGGTTCGCCCGAGGCGCAAGAGGCGCTCCGGGCGAGACTATTGGTCGAGTTGGACGGCTCGGTGCTGAAGGAGCTCGGATCGGCGGTGGCCTTAGCGGATGACTGACCGCCGAGTTCGAAGAATTTGGGCGCATTAGGAGCAGTTCGAAGCGTGACCACTGCCGTCTTGCGGTTCGCCCGTCGCTTTCCTTCGATCGGCTCGACGACGATTAGAACGTCATAAACCCAGTAGTCGAGAAGGATCTTGCGCTCGTCAGGACCGCACGAATCCCAGGCTCGTGCGAGGTCATGTGTTTCGTTGATGATTCCCGACAGGCGACTCCACGCTCGCTCCCTGGACCGCGCGAACTGCTCCGCTTCCTTGAGGGCCAACTTAGCGGCATGCGCACTCTGCTTTGCCGCCTTCAGCTCCGCTATGAGCGGATCGTCGTCTGAATCCTCATCAGTCGCGAGCTGGGCCACGGTTCGCGCGAGCTTCTTGTACTTCTTCTCAGCGTCGTCGAGTTCTTTGCGTGCGACATCCACTGCGTTCCCCGCGGATCT